>NZ_JAAGPN010000167.1:0-17767 GCF_017104805.1 Paraburkholderia sp. Ac-20347
CGCGCCGCCGGTTCGCCGACGAGCCGCGCGAGCGGCGCGCCGATCAGCGCGTCGGCCGTGGTCCCCGCGAGCGCGCCGAAATTGGCGCTGAGCTGCACGATGCGGCCCGCGTCGTCGAGACTCGCCAGATAGCCGTGCGGCTGGATGCTGCCGGGCAGGTGGATCGGCTCGCGCGCGCAGTCGGTTGACGTATTGTTTGACGTGTTGTTTGACGTATTGGTGGTCGGATTCACGCTCATGCGGTCAGGTCCTCTTCGAGCCGCTCGAAGACGCGTTTGGTCGCGCCGCGTGCGTGCAGCGCGAACAGCAGCAGCGAGCGGCCCGTGACCTGATAGACGTCGCCGGCTTCGAATTCCGGCAGCTCGTCGCGCACGGGCATGTTGGTGTCGATGAGGCAGCTCCACTGGTCGTTGCCGGGCACCGAGGGCAGTGTGAAATCGACCACGTCGTGATAGGCGTTGAGCACGATGAGGAGCGTGGCGTCGGAGGCGAGCCGCATGATGCCGCTCGTCTGCGAACGGCCGTCGATCAGCATGCCGAAGCAGCGCATCTGCGCATCGCCCCATTGTTCGTCCGTGAGCGGCACGCCCGCGGGCGAGAGCCATTCGACGTCGGTGACGCCGAGCGCCTCGTTGTGCTCGCCGCTGAGAAAGCGGTTGCGGCGCAAGACCGGCAGCGCGCGGCGCAGCGTGGTGAGCTTGCGCACGAAGTCGGTGAGCGCGCGGCCTTCGTCGCCGATGCCGTCCCAGTCGACCCAGCTGATCGCGTTGTCCTGGCAATACGCGTTGTTGTTGCCCTGCTGCGTGCGCCCGAATTCGTCGCCGGCCAGCAGCATCGGCGTGCCTTGCGAGAGCAGCAGCGTGGCGAGGAAATTGCGTTTCTGGCGCTCGCGCAGCGCGCGGATCTCGGCGTCGTCGGTCGGGCCTTCGGCGCCGCAATTCCACGAGAGATTGTCGCCGTGGCCGTCGCGGTTTTCTTCGCCGTTGGCCTCGTTGTGGCGATCGTTGTACGAGACGAGATCGTGCAGCGTGAAGCCGTCGTGCGCGGTCACGAAGTTGACGCTCGACCACGGACGGCGGCCGCGCCGGTTGAACTTGTCGGCGGAGGCGGCGAGGCGCGTGGCGAGGTCGGCGGCCTTGCCTTCGTCGCCCTTCCACCAGGCGCGCACGGTGTCGCGAAAGCGGTCGTTCCACTCGGCCCAGCCCGGCGGGAAGCCGCCGACCTGATAGCCGCCGGGACCGCAGTCCCACGGCTCGGCGATCAGTTTGACGCTGGCGAGAATCGGGTCCTGGCGGCAGCTGTCGAGAAAGCCGCCGCCTTCGTCGAAGCCATCGGGTTCGCGTCCGAGGATGGTCGCGAGGTCGAAGCGGAAGCCGTCGACGCCCATTTCGAGCACCCAGTAACGCAGGCTGTCCGTGACCATCTGCAGCACGCGCGGATGCGAGAGATTGAGCGTGTTGCCGGTGCCCGTATCGTTGATGTGATAGCGCGGATTGTCGGGCAGCAGGCGATAGTACGAGGCGTTGTCGATGCCGCGAAACGACAGCGTGGGACCGAGCTCGCTGCCTTCGGCCGTGTGGTTGTAGACCACGTCGAGTAGCACTTCGAGCCCCGACTGGTGAAGCCGGTCCACCATGTTCTTGAACTCGTCGATCGAGCCTTGCGCGCCGACCGAATAGCGCGGATCGGGCGCGAAGAAGCCGATCGTGTTGTAGCCCCAGTAGTTCGTGAGGCCGCGTTCGAGCAGATGCGAGTCGTTCACGAAGGTCTGGATCGGCATCAGCTCGAGCGAAGTCACGCCGAGTTCGCGGATGTATTCGAGCACCTTCGGATGCGCGAGGCCCGCGAAGGTGCCGCGTTCGCCCTCGGGCACGTCGGGGTGGCGCATCGTGTAGCCGCGCACGTGCGTTTCGTAGACGATCGCGCGTTCGCGCGGCACGCGCTCGCGCAGCGGATGGTGCCAGCTGAAGGTCTGATCGACGACGCGGCAGCGCGGCACGTAGCGGGCGCTGTCGCGCGTGTCGAAGGACAGGTCGGCGTCGGGGTGATCGAGCGTGTAGCCGAACACGGACGGGTGCCAGTTGAGCGCGCCCACGTGCGCCTTCGCGTAGGGATCGAGCAGCAGCTTGTTCGGATTGAAGCGATGGCCGGCTTGCGGTTCGTACGGGCCGTGCACGCGGTAGCCGTAGATCGCGCCCGGCTGCAGGTCGGGCACGAAGACGTGCCAGACTTCGTCGGTGTATTCGGGCAGCACGATGCGCTCGATTTCGCGCAGGCCCGTCGCGTCGAAAAGGCAGAGTTCGACCTTGGTCGCGTGCGCCGAAAAGAGCGCGAAGTTGACGCCGCGTCCGGTCCAGGTCGCGCCGAGCGGAAACGGCTGGCCCTCGGCGATGGCAGTGGCGGTCTTCTTCTTCATGGGCTCTCGTGGAGGGGCGGCGCTGACGCTTGCCTGGTGGGCGGAGGGCGGTCGGTCGATCAACCGATGAGAAGTGGAAGCAAGGTCCGGGCCAAGGGTGAGCAGGCCGGGGGATGCGCGTGGGCGCGGGATTCTTGCTGGATTGGCGGGGTTGGTGGTGCCCCGCTTTGTGTAAGTTTGGCTGGGTGGGTGTGAAGTTTTTAGCCGGTTTTTGGGGGCGTGTTTTGGTCGCGGGTGGTCGTGCGTGGTCGCGTCTGGCGCGCTATTTCACCGTCTGCACGACTTCAAAACCCTCGAATTCCGGGTGGCTCAGGTAGAGCGGCCGACTCTCACTCGCGTTGCCCGCATTGCGGTGCGCCGCGCGAAAGGCGTCCGAACGCGTCCAGTCTTCAAATGCAGCGTGGTTCGACCAGATCGTGTGGCTCGCGTACAGCGTGTGGTCTTCGCGTTGTGGGCCCTTCAGCAGGTGGAATTCGATGAAGCCCGGGACCGTCTTCAGGTGCGTGTCGCGGTTCTTCCAGACTTCTTCAAATGCGGGTTCCGATCCCAGCGCGACTTTGAAGCGGTTCATGGCGATGTACATGGGCGTCCTCGGCTGCGGTTGGTGGTTGCTTTCTCGCTTTGATTATAGGGATCTTGGCTTGGGGTGGGCGCTGAACTGGGTTTCTTGTCGGTCTGCAAGCGTCGCCCCTGTGCGGGGCGGCACCTACTTTTCTTTGCAGCGGCAAAGAAAAGTAGGCAAAAGAAAGCCGCTCACACCGCTAGTGTGACGCCGTCCGCAAACTGCCGTTTATGGGGAATGGTGTAGGAGCGTCCGGCTTCTCGCACCCTTGTACTGAGTGACAAAGCCGTCATCCATCCGGCGGCGCTGCGCGCGCCGTGAGGAACACCGGCAAACCCTTGGTTTGCCGGTGTTTACTGCTTTTTTACCGCCTTTTTACCGCTTCGCTTCCAGGCCCATCTGCGCCCGTACGCGCTTCACATCATCCGCGCTCACCGCGCTTGCATGGTTGCCCCACGCCGATCGCACGAAGGTCGCCAGTTGCGCGACTTCGTCGTCGTCGTAGCGCCATGCGAACGGCGGCATCGCCAGCGGCGCCGGCGCCGATGCGGTCGACGGCAGGCGCGAGCCCGCCAGAATCACCGCGATCAGCGAGTCCGGATGCTCGGCCAGTACCGACGGGTTGTTCGCCAGCGACGGGAACACGCGCGCCGCGCCTTCACCGTTCTGGCGGTGGCAGGCCGCGCAGCTGTCGATGTAGATGCGCGAGCCCACGTCGTTCGCGTGGCCCGTCATGATTGCCGTGAGCGTCGCGTCGTCGGCCTTGTAGGCGGGCGCGGCTGCGTCGGTCGAGGCCGGCGTCAGGCTCTTCAGGTACACCGCGATCGCGTGCAGGTCGGCATCGGTCAGATGCTGCGTGCTGTGCTCGACCACTTCGCCCATCGGACCCGTCACGGCCGAGTGCGCGTTGCGGCCCGTCTTCAGCAGCGCCACGATGTCCTCTTCCTTCCAGTCGCCGAGGCCCACGCCCTTGTCGCCGCGCAGATTGACCGGCGCGCTGCCGTCGATCTTCGCGCCGCTCAGGTAGCGCGCGCTCAGGCCGCTCAGGTCGACTTCCTGGAAGCCCACGCCGCGCGGCGTGTGGCAGGTGCCGCAGTGCGCGAGGCCTTGCACGAGGTACGCGCCGCGGTTCCATTCGACGCTGTGCGCGTCGTCGGACTTGAAGCGCGCGTCGTCGTGGAAGACGCGGTTCCAGTACGCCAGCGGCCAGCGCGTGTTCAGCGGCCACGGAATGTCCGAGGGCGTGTTCGGCTGCGGCGAGGCGGCGACCTGGTTCGTGAAGTACGCGTACAGGTCCTTCAGGTCGGCGTCGCTGACCTTCGCATACGACGTGTAGGGCATCGCCGGATACAGATGGCGGCCCTTCGGCGTCACGCCTTCGCGCATCGCCAGCACGAAGTCGTCGAAGCTCCAGTCGCCGATGCCGTGCGCCTTATCGGGCGTGATGTTGGTCGAATACACGGCGCCCAGCGGCGTCGCGAGCGGCACGCCGCCCGCGAACGGCGCGCCGCCCTTGGCGGTGTGGCAGGCCATGCAGTCGCCCGCGCGCGCGAGGTATTCGCCGCGTGCGGCGTTGCCCGGCGCGGCGAGCGCCTGCGGGTCGATGGTCACGGCGGGCTTCGAGCGGCTGCCGGCCCACAGGCCGCCCACCACCACCACGACCGCGACGAGTGCTACAGAAAGTTTGCGCATGTCGTGTGGCTCCTCAAACCTGGACCATCGGGCCGGGGTTCTTCAAATAACGTTCGCGGATATTCGCCGCGGCCCAGTACGCCAGACCGCCGACGAGGCCGGTCGGGTTGTAGCCGATGCCGTGCGCGAACACGCTCGCGCCCAGCACGAACACGTTCGAGACGTCCCAGCTTTGCAGGTACTTGTTGACCACCGAGGTCTTCGGATCGGCGCCCATCGACGTGCCGCCGTTCACGTGCGTGCTCTGGTACGCGCGCGTGTCCCAGTGCGCGCCCGGCTTCAGAATGCGGCCCGAGATGCTCTTCGGGTTCATCTGTTTGCCGATCTCCATCATCTTGCCGGCCACGTATTCCGAGGCGCGCAGATCGTTGTCCTGCCAGTCGAGCGTGATGCGCAGCAGCGGCTCGCCGTAGGCGTCCTTGTAGGTCGGATCGAGGTCGGCGAAGCAGCCGCGATACGCCATGTTGCTGATCTGCGATTCGATGCGGCCCGTGTGCAGGAAATTGTCCGCCACGGCCTGCTTCCACTCGCCGCCCCACTTGGGCGTGCCCTTGGGCAGCGGAATACCGCGCACCGGACCGTTACCGGTCTGGCGACCCCAGATGATGCCGCCGCCGATGAAGCCGAGCTTGCTGTGATCGAAGTTGTCCGCGTTGAACTCTTCGATCGCCTGACCGCCGCCGCCCGCGCCCATGAACTGGTTGATGTAGACGTCCTTGTCCCAGAACATGTTGACGCTGTTGAGCACCTGGTAGCAGAAGTTGCGGCCCACGGTGCCTTCGCCGGTATCGACGTTGTACGGCGTGCCGATCTTCGACGACAGCATCAGACGGATGTTGTGCAACTGGAACGCGCCCAGCACGACCATGTTGGCGGGCTGGAAGACTTCGTTGCCCTGAGCGTCGATATAGGTGACGCCGGTGGCCTGCTTGCCGTCCTTGTCGAGTTCGACGCGCAGCACGTGCGAATTCACGCGCAGTTCGAAATTGGGCTTGCGCAGCAGCGCCGGAATGATGGCGGTTTGCGGCGAGGCCTTCGAGTAGTTCAGGCAGCCGTAGTCGCTGCAGAAGCCGCAGAAGTTGCACGGGCCTAGCTGGCAGCCGTACTCGTTCGTGTACGCGCCCGAGGCGTTGCCGGCGGGCAGCGCGAACGGCTTGTAGCCGAGCTCGCGCGCGGCCTTGGCGAACAGACGTCCGGTCGGGTGATCGGGCAGCGGCGGCAGCGGGAATTCACGCGAGCGATACGCTTCGAACGGATTGCCGCCTTCCTGCGGCTTGCCCTTGATGTTGCCCGCGCGGCCCGAGGTGCCGCACACATATTCCCAGCGATCGAAATGCGGTTCGAGTTCGTCGTAGGTCACGCCCCAGTCCTGCAGCTGCATGCCTTCGGGGATGAACTTCTCGCCGTAGCGTTCCTTCACGCGGCTGTAGAGACGCAGCTCTTCCGGCGTCACGCGCGACTGCACGCCCGACCAGTGCGTGCCCGCGCCGCCGACGCCTTCGCCCGGTTTGAACGAGCCGATCTGACGATAGGGCAGGGCCGTGTCGTTCTTCGTGTGACGCGTGGTGACGGTCGTCTTCGAGAGATTCTGCAGCAGCGCGTTGCGCGCGGAATACTTGATCTCGTCGACGATCTGCGGATAGGCGAAATTCGGAATCGTGTCGCGGCCGTCGCCGCGTTCGAGCGCGACCACATCGAGGCCCGCGCTGCACAATTCCATCGCCATGATCGAGCCGGTCCAGCCGAAGCCGACGATCACGGCATCAACGGCCTTCTTTTTCACTGTTGCCATATTCTTTTAACCTCGCTTTCCGTACTGGCTGACCGGGCCATACGGATAGGGTTTCGATTCGCTGACCCACTCGACGTAATCCGCGCGCGCGCCCGGATAGCCGATCATCTTCCACGCGCCCATGTCCTTGTTGCCGCCGTACATCGGGTCGCCGAAGAAGCCTTCCATGGTGTTCTTGAGCAGGAAGCCGCTGAAGAAGGACTTGACGTTGAAGTCGTCCTGGATCTTGCCGCCTTCGACATCCTTCAGGAATGCGATCTGTTTTTCCTTGTCGAGCTGCGCGAAGGTCTTGCCGCCGAAATGCGCCTTGCAATAAGCATCGATCGCGCGGATGCCGAGGCGATACTGTTCCTTCGGCGTGAGCTTCGACTGATAGCCGAACTCGGGCGCGCCCTTCTGGAAGGGGCCTTGCATATACCAGCGCGAAGCGTCGCCGTAACCGGTTTGCAGTTGACGGTCGATGTATTGCGGCACGCCCAGTTCGACGGCGCCGGGGCCGACGTGATCCTTCGGGATCAGGCAGTCGCACGCGGCGTTCACGAAGGCCCATTCGTCGGGCGTGAAATAGCCGGGCTGATAGTTTTCCTGGGCGGGGGTGTCGGGCGGCGGCGCGGAGCGCTTGATGTCGTCCGCGGTGGGACGCAGCACGGCGGAGGCCGTGCCGACGGCGGCGACGGGTACGATCGCAATCGATCCTTTGAGGAACGAGCGGCGGCCCGCCTTGTCAGGCGATGTCATGATAGGGGGACTCCAGCGAGTGGCGTGGGGTGCGTGCAGTCGGCGGCGTGGCGGTGCAGCGCTGCGCAGGCCGCGATGACGCGCGTGTGTTGCTAGTGGGTGCTGCCTGGGTGCTGCGGGTGATGCCTGGATGTTGCCTGGTTAAAACGAAGCTGATGCGTGGCGTTCAATACAGCCGATCCGGCGTGGCGCGTTTTCCAGCCTGCCGGAAACGCGCCACGCCAGTCCGCATCAAGCGACGCGGAAGACCTGCACGGTGCTGCTGAGCTTGCTCGACTGCGTGTCGAGCGCCTGCGCGGCGGCCGTCACCTGTTCGACGAGCGCGGCGTTCTGCTGCGTGACTTCGTCCATCTGCGTGACGGCGGTGTCGACCTGCTCGATGCCGCTTTGCTGCTGCTCCGAAGCCGAAGCGATTTCGTTCATGATCGCGGTGACGCGCTCGACCGCCGTATGCAGTTCGGACATCGTCGCGCCCGCCGACGACACGAGATTCGTGCCGTGCGAAACGGTCTCGACCGAGTTGGCGATCAGATCCTTGATCTCCTTCGCCGCCGCTGCCGAACGTTGCGCGAGCGAGCGCACTTCGCTTGCGACCACGGCGAAGCCGCGGCCCTGCTCGCCGGCGCGCGCCGCTTCCACGGCCGCGTTGAGCGCGAGAATATTGGTCTGGAACGCGATGCCTTCGATCATCGCCGTGATGTCGGAGATCTTGCGCGAGCTGCCTTCGATCTCGTCCATCGTGTTCACGACCTGCTGCACGACTTCGGTGCCGCGCGCCGCGACGCTGGCGGCGGTCTGCGCGAGGTCGCTGCCGGTGCGCGCGTTGTCGGTGTTCTGCTTCACCGCCGAGGTCAGCTCGTTCATGCTGGCGGCCGTTTCCTGCAGCGACGCGGCCTGTTCTTCCGTGCGCGCGGACAGATCGATCATGCCCGCCGCGATCTGGCGCGTGGCCACCGACACCGACTCGCTGCCCGAGCGCACCGCGCCCGTCACGCCGCCGAGTTCCTTGCGGGTCTTTTCGATGCTTTCCAGCAGCGTGCCCATTTCGTCGTTGCGATTGGCGCGCACGGTCTGGCTCAGATTGCCGCCCGAAATCTGCTGGAGGCTGTCGAGCGCATAGTTCAGCGGCGTCATGATCGCGCGGCTCAGCATGATCCAGCCGAGGCCGGCGGCCACGAGACCGAGCACCACCATCACGGCGCTGATCGTCGAGAACATGTAGAAGTTCGACTCAGCCTGCTCGTAGCGCGTCTTCGCGTTCTCGTAGAGGTGCTTCTTGACCTCGTTGTTCGCGGCGCTCATCGCGCTGTAGAGATCGGAGAGCTGCGTCATCGCGATGTTGTCGGCCGTCGTCTTGTCGCCCGATTGCAGCGCCTTCGTGAAGGCCGAGACGGCGTCGCGCATGTTAGTGCGGCGCTCGGTGGTCTTCGCGATCAGCGGCAGTTCGTCCGGCTCGTGCGGCATCTGCTGGAACTTGCCCCACCACTCGTCGGAGTTCTTGAAGAAGCCCGCGGCGCGCTGCAGCTGGTCGGGGACCGTGGGCGCTTCCGGATGCAGCGCCACGCGGTCGAGCACGAGACGCGTGCGCGCGATGTAGATCTCCGCGTTGTCGATCGCCGTGGATTCGGCGAGCTTGTTGCGATAGGTATCGCGGTTCGCGCTGTTCGCCTTTTCCGTGCTGATGAAGCCCAGTACGCCGGAAACGGTGAGCAGGGCGGCGAGAAGTGCGAAGGTGAGCGCAATCCGCGCTCTGATCGTAAGTGTCATGCGTCTGTACCGATTTGACCAGGGAGGACGTGGCGCGGCGAGCAGCATCTACGGCGGCTGATCTGACGCGGGCGTCTCCTCCTTATCGACATTCGTCTGACCATATTTAGGGCAAAGCTAAAATATTTTTAAGGAACTACTGAAATTCCTTTGAAATCAGACCGTAAGGAAAAGGGCCGAAAGCGGGGACGCACGCCAGGCAAGGGTTCGCGAGGACGCAAACGTTAGCGAACGATCGTGCGGAACTTGCCCAGCCTTTCGTTATCTTTCTGAATTTCTTGAAAATCCTTCCATCGACGGACTCATTATCAAAGGCTGCGGCGGTACGCAGAATGACGTCACTGCAACGCGAGACGCACCTCGCCCACGACCTGGAGCCCATCATGACGACGTCTAACTGCTTGTCCGCCGCCGCTATCGCAGCCGTCTTCGCCGCTTCGCTCGGCGTCGCCGCACCCGCGCTTGCTGCGAGTGCCGCGAGCGGCGAGCTTGCGCAGCCGCGCGAACTGATCGTCGACGGCAGCCTGCCCGCGCAGCAGCGCGAGCAGCAGATTCACGCCGCGCGCCTCTACGACACGTTCTGGAGCACCGGCGACGAAGCACAGGCGCGCGCCGCGCTCGCGCCGGATTTCATCGACCGCACGTTGCCCGCGGGACGTCCGCAAGGCGTGGCGGGTCCGCTCGCGGCGTCGAAGGTGTTTCATACCGCAGTGCCCGACGTGCACGCCGACATCGAGCAGATGGTGGTGGCCGGCGACCGCGTGGTGACGCACCTGCATTTCACGGGGCACTTCACCGGTACGTTCAACGGCGTGCAAGGCAAGGGCCAGCCGGTCGATTTCATCGCGACGGATATCTACCGCATTCGCGACGGCAAGATCACCGATAACTGGCATATCGAAGACAACCTCACTTTCCTGCAGCAAGTGGGCGCATTGGCAAAGTGATGGCGCGCAAAGTGATAGTGCAAAGCGATGCTGAATGAGCGCTGAATCGGCGCAAATGTAAATACTCACTGAGCACGAAATCCGGCTTTATCTAAAACGCAATGAGATTTAAATCGCATTGCGTTTTTTGTGATCGAATGCGCCGGTTTCGTCTTTAAAGAATTGTGCCGAATAAGCGCTTTAAGCGCGCAATATGCGTTCCCGAAAATATCCGTAATAGCCCTTGCTGCATGGAACATCCTGAAAGCGGCGTGGTGCCGTGCGCGCCTCGATAACGCATCGGTTGCGCATAATGTCGCGCGTAAGTTCTACTGATATCGATTAAAGAAGCATTAAGTCAGGCAGGTCTTACTGAGCTTATCTGCATCGCATGCGCAAACTGTAACAAAATGTAATTCCGTTAAAGGTAAAGTGACGTTCTTCGTATAAATTGCTTATCGAATCCGTTTTTCTTCCCCGTTTTCCGATGTGATTCGCTCACGCGGATTGGCATGCAGGAGCAAGGTCGATGAAACGCAAAAATCTCACTTCCGTCGCGCTCGGCTTGGCGCTTGCAGGCTTGCCCGTGGTGCCTTTCGTGCCGCTGGCCGACGCCGCCGTGTATTCCAACGGCACCGCCACGGCGACCTTCAACGTCACGCTCACGCTGCAAGCGAACTGCGCGATCGCTGCCAATCCGCTGGCCTTCGGCACGAACGGCGTGCTGGCCACGGCCATCAACCAGCAGACCACGCTGAGCGTCACCTGCACGAACACGACGCCGTATAACGTGGGCCTCGACGGCGGCAACGTCACCGGGTCCACGGTCGCGAGCCGTCTGATGGCGGGCACGGCCACCGGCAACACCACGACCACCGTCGGCTTCCAGCTCTATCAGGACGCGGGGCGCACGACGATCTGGGGCAATACGCAGGGCACCAACACGGTGGCCGGCACGGGCACCGGCTCCGCGCAGACGCTCACGGTGTACGGCCAGGTGCCGGCGCAATCCACGCCGAAACCGGACACCTACCAGACCACGGTCACCGCGACGGTCTACTTTTGAGCGCGCGCCGGGCGGGTTGTGCCGCGTTCGCGGCGGCGTGGCTGTGGGCGTTCGCAGGCGGCGCATTCGCGGCCACGCTGCAGATCTCGCCGGTGACGATCGAGTTCTCCGCGAGCGAGAACGCTACCGGGCTCACGCTGCGCAATCCCGGCGATACGCCGCTCTACGGTCAGGTGCGCGTGTTCCACTGGGCGCAGGCCGACGGCGACGACGTGCTCACGCCCACCGCCGACGTCATCGCGAGTCCGCCGCTCATCGAGATCGCGCCGCATGGCGATCAACTCGTGCGGCTCGTGCGCGTGAATGCGGCAGGCACGGCGAATGTGGCGAACGCCGCCAGTGGCGCGAGCGCGCCCGCATCGGCGGATAACGCGAACGCCGAACTGAGCTACCGCCTGCTGATCGACGAATTGCCCGCGCCGGGCACCGCGAACGCGGACGGCGTGACGATCCGCCTGCGCTACTCGGTGCCCGTGTTCGTCGAGCCGCGCGGCGGCATGGCGCCGCCTTTGTTGACGTGGCGGCTCGTGCACGGCGCGCACGGTTATGCGCTGCGCGCCGACAACGCGGGTCAGCGGCGCGCGCAGATTTCGGCGGTGCAGCTTTTCGACGACTCCGGTCATAGCTGGGACGTGACGCACGGGCTGCTCGGCTATGCGCTCGGGCATCAGGGCCGGCAGTGGAATGTGCCGGTGCCGCCCGACGCGAAGATCGGCCGCATGAAGGTGCGCGCCACGGTCAACACGCAGCCGGTGGAAGACGCGGTGGCGATCGAGCAGGGTGGATGAGCGCGTTTCGCGCAATCAGGGCAGGGAACGGCTGCGCGCCGCTCGGGAGGCGCGCGCGGGCCGCAGTGAAGGAGGAGGCCGTATGTCGCCGCAAGGCGCGGGCCGGAAGACATGAAACGAACGACGCAGAATGAAACGAATTCGAGGCGCGTCCCGTCATCGCCGGGCGAGGCGCATGGCGGTCGTGGCGGCCGCCGTGGCGTTCGCTTTCGTCAGCGCCGCTGCGCATGCGCAGGGGCAGTTGATCAACGCGGGCGCGCAGGACTCGCGTGACCTTTATCTCGAAGTCGATGTGAACGGCCAGCGCACGACCCAGATCGTTCATTTCCGGCAACTGGGCGGGCATCTGTTCGCGAGCGGCCAGGACCTGGACGCCGTGGGCGTGGACACGGCGCAACTGCATATCGCGCCCGATGCGAACGTCGATCTCGACTCGCTGCCGGGCCTGCGTTATCGCTACGATCCCACGCGCCAGAGCCTCGATCTGCAGATTCCGAACGCCATCCGCAAGCCCTTCCAGTTCGACACGCGCGAAGTCGCGGCCACGCCGAACGCGACGTCCGCGCGCGGCCTCGTGTTCAACTACGACGCCTTCGCGCAGACCGGCTCGGCCAACGAATTCGCGCTCTGGAGCGAGGAGCGCTACTTCGATCCGCGCGGCGTGTTCAGCAACACGGGCGTGGCGTACTTCTATCGCGACCGCGACGAGTACGTGCGCTACGACACCTCGTGGAGCATGTCGAATCCCGCGAACCTGAGCACCACGCAGTTCGGCGACACGATCACGTCCTCGCTCGCGTGGACGCGCGCGATCCGCATCGCCGGTTTCCAGTGGCGCAGCAACTTCGCGCTGCGCCCCGACCTCGTGACGTTTCCCGTGCCCGCGTTGCCGGGCAGCGCCGTGGTGCCGACCTCGGTCGATCTGTACATCAACAGCGTGCGCCAGTATTCGGGCACGGTGCCGAGCGGGCCGTTCATCATCAACGATGTGCCGGGCATCACGGGCGCGGGTCAGGCGACGGTCATCACGCACGATGCGCTCGGCCGCACGATTTCGGCCTCGGTGCCGCTCTACGTGGATACGCGGCTGATGGCGACGGGCCTGTCGAGCTATTCGTTCGAAGCGGGCTTTTTGCGCCGCAATTACGGTCTCGATTCGTTCGACTACGATTCGCGGCCCGCCGTGAGCGCGTCGTGGCGTTATGGTGTGAACGATCACCTCACGCTCGAAGCGCACGGCGAAACCACGCCGGGTCTCTTCAACGCGGGCGGCGGCGCGCTGTTCGGACTCGGCACGGCGGGCGTGCTCAACGGGTCGGTGTCGGGCAGCGTGGGCAAGCTCTCGGGCACGCAGTTGAGCATCGGCTATCAGTTCGTGTCGCCGCGTTTTTCGATCGACGCGCAATCGATTCGCGCGTTCGGCAATTACGGCGATCTGGCCGCGCGCGACGGCACGCCCATTCCGACCACGACCGACCGCGTGACGCTCGCGATTCCCTTCCTGCGCAACCAGACGTTTTCGGTGAGCTATATCGGCTACAAGATCCCCTCGGCGCCGGTTTCGCAGATCGGCTCGGTGTCGTGGACGTTCAACTTCGGCAATCTGGTGTCGCTGAACCTGAGCGCGTACCAGGATTTTCGCCAGCGCGATTCGCGCGGCGTGCTGCTCTCGGCGAGCATCGGACTCGGCCACAACACGTCGATCAACGCGACTGTCGGCCGCCAGGACGGCGCGTCCACCTGGAACGTCAACGCGCTGCAGCCGCCCGATTACAGCGGCGGCTGGGGTTGGGGCGTGCAGAACGGCGGCACGGGCTCGACGCAGTTCCGCCAGGGCCAGCTGCAATATCTCGGCCGCTACGGCGAAGCGACGGCCGCCGTGCAGCAGGTGGGCAGCCAGACCATCGGCTCGCTCGATCTGACCGGCTCGCTCGTGCTGATGGACGGCACGGTCGAACCCGCGCGCCGTATCGACGACGGCTTCGCGCTCGTGTCGACCGATGGCGTCGCGGGCATTCCCGTGCTGCACGAGAATCGCGTGATCGGCTTGACGGACGGCGGCGGCCATCTGCTGATTCCCGATCTCAACGCGTATCAGCACAACCAGCTCGCCATCGACACGATGAATCTGCCCGCCGACGCGCGCATCGCCGATACGTCGAAAGACATCGTGCCGCAAGCGCAATCGGGCGTGCTCGCGCATTTCGCGGTGACGCGTTATCGCGCGGCGTCGATCATCGTTCACGACGCGGACGGCAAGCCCTTGCCCGCGGGCGCGCGCGTGCATCACGTGGAAAGCGGCCACGACACCATCGTGGGTTACGACGGCATCACCTTCGTCGACGGACTCTCATCGGACAACCATCTGCAGATTCAAAGCGGCGACAAGCATTGCGAAGTCGCGTTTGCGTGGCAGGCCGGCAAGGGCGAGACGCTGCAAACCATCGGGCCGCTGGTGTGTCCGCTGTCGAGCGCCGGTGGCGCGGGAACGGCGCCATGAGACGCGTATTGATGATGCTCGTGCTGTGCCTGACGCTCGGCTTCGCGGCGCGCGGCGCTCACGCGGAAGCGTGCACGGCGACGGCCACGCCGGTGTCGTTCGGCAACGTGAGCCCGATCGCGGGCACGGCGTTCACCACCACGAGCACGATCAGCGTGACCTGCACGTGGTCCGCGATCACGCTCACGCCCGATGTGCTCGTGTGCCTCAATCTCGGCGGAACGAGTCCGCGTGCGCTCACGAACGGCTCGAATTCGATGAACTACGATCTCTATCGCGATGCCGGCCATACGCAGACCTGGGGATCGATTTATTCGAACGGCACGCCGATCTCGCTCACGATGAGCAAGCCGAGCGGGACGTCGCTGAGCACGACCGTCACCGTGTATGGACAGATCGCATCGGCGCAACCGACGGTGCCGACCGTGAACAATGCGAGCACGGTCTATACGCAGGGTTTCGGCGGCAATACCACGTCGATCAATTACGGCTTCTATACGTTGATCGCGCCGACCTGCGCCACGCTGACCGCGACGCAAGGCACGTTTCCGTTTTCGTCGACGGCCACGGTCATCAATAACTGCAACATCAGCGCGACGAATGTGGCGTTCGGATCAGCGGGCGTGCTCAGCTCGGCCTTGCACGCGAACGGCTCGATCACGGCGCAATGCACGAATGGCGATGCGTTCAAGATCGCGTTGAACAGCGGCGCGAGCGGCAATGTCGCGGCGCGCACGATGGCGCGATCCGGAGGCGGCGGATCGGTGAATTATCAGCTCTATCTGGATTCCGGATATAGCAGCGCGTGGGGCGACGGCACAGGCAGCACCGCGACCGCGGCAGGAACAGGAAGCGGCACGCAGCAGGTGTTCACGGTGTATGGACTCGTGCCTTCGCAGACCACGCCCGCGCCGGGCAGTTATAGCGACACGATTACGGCGACGATCTATTTCTGAGCGCATCAGACGCTTGTTCGCGAACGTTCAGCGCGAAGTCGCCATGCTGCCGCGCGTGGTCGCGACGCCACCGATGTGTCGTCCCGGCCACGCGCCGAACACGCGTTATCCGCGATTCAAAAACGCCAGCAGATCCGCGTTGACCTTGTCGGCTTCCGTCGTGCACATGCCGTGCGGTGCGCCCGGATAGATCTTGAGCGTGGCGTCCTTGACGATCTTCGCCGAGAGCTTGCCCGCGTCGTCGATCGGCACGATCTGGTCGTCGTCGCCGTGCAGGATCAGCGTGGGCACGTCGAACTTCTTCAGATCCTCGGTGTAATCGACTTCCGAGAATTCGTGCACGCATTCGTAGAGCGCGAGGATGCCGCCCCACATGCCTTGCTGCCAGAACGAATCGATCGTGCCCTGCGAGACTTTCGCGCCTTCGCGATTGAAGCCGTAGAACGGCAGCGCGAGATCTTGGAAGAATTGCGAGCGATTGTCCAAGACGCCCTTGCGGATGTTGTCGAACACTTCCTTCGGCAGGCCGCCGGGATTCTTGTCGCTCTTGATCATGATGGGCGGCACCGCGCCGATCAGCACCGCGCCCGCCACGCGCTTCGTGCCGTGACGGCCGATGTAATGCGCGACTTCGCCGCCGCCCGTCGAATGGCCGACGAGCGTGGCGTCTTTCACGTCGAGCTTGTCGAGCAACTCGGCGAGATCGTCGGCCCAGGTGTCCATGTCGTTGCCCTTGGCGGGCTGATCCGAACGGCCGTGGCCGCGCCGATCGTGAGCGATGGTGCGAAAGCCTTTCTGCACGAGAAAGAGCATCTGCGCGTCCCACGCATCGGCGGACAACGGCCAGCCGTGCGAGAAGACGACCGGGCGTCCGCTGCCCCAGTCCTTGTAGAAAATCGACGTGCCATCGCGAGTGGTGAACGTGCTCATCTGCAACTCTCCTGGTTCAAGCGGGGAAGAAAAACAGCGAGGAAGTCACGCCCTGGCCGCGAGGTCTGGCGCGCCGCGTGGCGGCGTGGCGAAGACGGCGAGCGGTGGCGGAACTCTGCGTGATCAGACGGATGCTTACGTGCGCGGCAGACTGGCCCGGACACGCGCACGAGTATAGAGAGGATGCGAAAGCGATGGCGCCATCGTGCGCATTTCGCGTCCGCGAGCTGTGCATGTGCACATTTGCGAAACAAACGCGCGAGGCGTTTCAGTTCGCGTGATGGAAATGTCGGACGTGTGACGGAATCGAAGACTTTAAACGCGGTGCCGAATGTTCACACCGAATCTTCACACCGAAGGCTGCGGAGGCTGCGGATAGCCGTGCGCGGAAAGCCAGTGGCGCACCATGCGCGCCTGCTCGGCATCGAGCGATTTGAGCACCTGTTCGGCCGGCTGCTTGCGCAAGGCTTCGACGATGGGCGCGAGCGGCACGCCTTGCAGATGCCAGACGCCGAGCGGCTGATCCGGCGTGACGACCACCTCGGCCTCGGCGATCAGATCGCCGTCGATCACGGGCGCGCGTTCGATCACGAGCTGGCTAAAATCGGCGCTCGATTGCGAAGGTTCGTCGTCGGGCCAGAAGCGGCGCGTTTCCCAGAACGGACGCAAGGCCCAGCGCAGTTCGAGCGCGTAGACGTCGCGTCCGGCGCGCGCGAATCGCGTGAACAACTGCTCGATACGCTGCTGATGAAAGCGCAGCGCAAGTGGCGCACGTTCGGGGCAGCACAGCAGCGTGTGGATCACGGCGGGCGCCTGCAAAGCCGTGGAGAGCGACTGGAAGATGCCGTTGCCCGCGAGCGGATCGACGGCCATGGCCGCGTCGCCGACGCGCAGCCAGTTGCTCGCGGCCGTGCGTCCGCAGAGCGTGGCCGTGCTGCTGCGCGCGTAGAGTCGCGCGTCGGTGTCGGTGTCGCCCGCGAAGAAGTCGCTGGCGAGCGGCGCGTGGCGCATGCGCGCGCAAAACGCGAGCAGCTCGTCGCGTTGCGGTAGTTCCGCGCTCGCCACGTCGAGCGTCATCTGCCAGTAACAGCGGCCGTCGGGCAGGCGCGCCATCCACGCCCAGCCGTCCTGCAGGCTTTCGACCGCGCAAGCCGCGCGACCGGGCTGGCCGTCCCAGCTATTGAGCAGACTGAGCGTTTGCGGGCCGCGCGTGGCGTCGCGCATGAGCGGCGCGAGCCGCCCGCGCGCTTCGACGAGAAAATCGGCGCGCAGCGAAAGCGGACCGTCGGCGGTATCGATCATCAGATCGTGTCCGCTCGACGACGACTGCAGCGTCCGCACATTCGCTTCGATCACGTCGACGCCCACGCTGCGCAGGTCGTCGCGCAGCGCTTGATCGAACGCGCGGCGCTCGACGAGAAACTCCGCGTTAAGCGTTTGCAGGGCACCGTTCCAGAGCGTCGTACGCGCGCAGGGTCCGATCGCGCTACTGGCGGCGCGATGCAGATTCGCATGACGCAAGCCTTCGATGACGCGCGCGGACAGCGACTCGACCGCGTCGAAGCGGCGCCAGTCGCTGACCACCTGCACCGCATAGCCGAGCGCGGCGAGCGCGCGCGCGACGGCGGCGCCCG
>NZ_JAAGPN010000015.1:0-65535 GCF_017104805.1 Paraburkholderia sp. Ac-20347
CACCAGCGGCGCGACCGGCGCGTCCGCCGCGAGCGGCCCGCAGCAAGGCGCGCCGGTCGGCGTGAATCCGACCGTGGGCGAAACGCAGAAGGAAGCGCAGCCCACGCGCACGCAGGCCGAGCAGGCCGTCGTCGAGCGCGAGCATGCGCCGCTGTTCGACCACAAGCTCACGCTCGACTGGGGTATCAGCGACACCTACTACGACCGCCGCCAGCTTCAGCTCTCGGGCTTCCTGGCGCTCGACGCGATCTTCCTCGGCAACATCAACCTCGGCGAGACCAAATCGCACCAGGTGATGGCCGATCTGGACACGCGGTACGGCATCACGGACCGCATGAGCATCGACGTGGACGTGCCGTACATCTATCGCCACAGCAGCTTCGTCGTGGGCGGCGCAGGCGGCGCGGCGAGCACGCTCTCCGATGCGTCGGTGAATTCGAACGCGATCGGCGACGTGAACTTCGGGATCTACTACCAGTTCCTGAAGGAAACCAACAACCTGCCCGACGTGGTCGGCAGCCTGCGCGTCAAGACGCCCACCGGCACCTCGCCGTTCGGCATCAAGGTGCAGCAGCTCACGCCCGACAACACCAACCTCGTCGCGCCGAGCAAGCTGCCCACGGGCACCGGTTTCTGGAACGTCACGGCCGGGCTCTCGGTGCTCAAGACCTACGATCCGGTCGTGCTGTTCGGCAGCCTTTCGTACACGTACAACATCTCGCGTTCGTTCGCCGACATCTCGTCCGTGGTCGGGCAGACGCAGCCGGCCGACGTGAAACTCGGCGACATCATCCAGTTCGGCGGCGGCGTCGCGCTCGCGTTCTCGGACAAGGACTCGGCCAGCATCTCCTACACGATGGCGATCGAGCCGCAGTCGAAGACCAAGGCGCCCGGCGGCAGCTGGACCGGCGTGCCGGGCAGCGAGACGACCGCCTCGACGCTCAACTTCGGCCTGAATCACGTGGTCAACAAGCACCTGACGATCAACGGCGCCGTGTCGGTGGGCCTCACGCCCGACGCACCGAACTTCGTCGTCGGCGTGCGGTTCCCCTACACCTTCTGATGAACGCGAGGCCGATCGTGCGCGAACCCTCACATCTGAGCGCCACCGTGACACCTTTCATTGGCGTGAGCCAGCGGCTCGCGGTGGCGTCCGTCCCCCAGACCACCGTGGCCGCGAGGCCGGACAAGACGGCGTCGGACGTGGCCGTGGCTGACGTCGCGGCGTCCGGCATGGCCGCGGCGCGCGCGAGCGACGCACGGCCGGTCGCCGAGCTGGAGCGCGTGCTGCTGTACGTCGCGCGCACGCCCGACACACAGTTGAGCGCGCACCTGAAAAGCCGCGGCTGGCAGATCGTCACGGCGAAGACGGCGCACGAGGCCGCGCGCCTCGTGAAGGCCGAGCCCGCCTGCGCCGGCATCGTCGATCTGACCGGCTTCGCGCCGCGCGACATCGCCGGACTCGAAGCGGCGCTGAGCCTGCAGCAGGTCGGCTGGATCGCGCTCACCGACGCGCAGCGTCTCACCGACCGCGACGTGCGCCGCCTGATCCGCCACTACTGCTTCGACTACGTGCATCTGCCGGTCGCGCACGCGACGCTCGACTATCTCGTGGGCCACGCGTTCGGCATGGTTACGCTGTGCGACCTCGACGAAACGCCCGCCGCGGCCGCCGCCGCGAGCCAGGACGAAGACGAGATGGTCGGCACCTGCGAAGCGATGCAGCAGCTTTTCCGCACGATCCGCAAAGTGGCGAACACCGACGCGACCGTGTTCATCTCGGGCGAATCGGGCACCGGCAAGGAACTCACGGCGCTGGCGATTCACGAGCGCTCGCCGCGTCGCAAGGCGCCGTTCGTGCCGATCAACTGCGGCGCGATTCCGCATCATCTTCTGCAATCCGAACTATTCGGCTACGAGCGCGGCGCGTTCACGGGCGCGAACCAGCGCAAGATCGGGCGCGTGGAAGCGGCCAATGGCGGCACGCTCTTTCTCGACGAAATCGGCGATCTGCCGCTCGAAAGCCAGGCGAGCCTGCTGCGCTTCCTGCAGGAAGGCAAGATCGAGCGCCTTGGCGGGCGCGAACAGATTCCCGTCGACGTGCGCATCATTTCGGCGACTCACGTCGATCTCGAAGCCGCGATGCGCGACGGACGCTTTCGCGCGGACCTGTTCCACCGCCTGTGCGTGCTGCGCGTCGACGAACCGCCGCTGCGCGCGCGCGGCAAGGACATCGAGATCCTCGCTCATCACGTCCTGCACAAGTTCAAGCAGGACAGCGCGCGGCGCATTCGCGGCTTCACGCCCGACGCGATCGAGGCCATGTACAACTACAACTGGCCCGGCAACGTGCGCGAACTGATCAACCGCGTGCGGCGCGCGATCGTGATGGCGGAGAGCAAGCTCATTTCCGCCGACGACCTCGATCTCGGCCAGTTCTCCGAGCAGGAAACGATCACGCTCGCGGCCGCGCGCGAAGCCGCCGAGAAGCGCGCGATCGAAGCGGCGCTGCTGCGCCATCGGCACCGCCTGAACGAAGCGGCCACCGATCTCGGCATCTCGCGTGTGACGCTGTACCGGCTCATGGGCACGCACGGGCTGCGCGACGAGAAGACGATCTTCGGCGGCGACGCGGAGAACCAGCCGGAGGCCGAGCCCGCCGATCCAGAGTGAGATCGGAGTGAGATCGGCGCGGGAACCGTGCAGGCGCGGCGCGCAAGCATCGCGGCGCGAGGCCGGCGGGTGGGCGCACGGCGTCGGGTAGAATCGAAGCGGTTGACCTTTCAAACCTTTTGCACTTCGACTCACGATGACGACGCTCACCCTGATCGTCGCTCGCGCCCGCAACGGCGTGATCGGCCGCAACAACGAGTTGCCCTGGCGCCTGCCCGAAGACCTCGCCTTCTTCAAGCGCACCACGATGGGCGCGCCCATCGTCATGGGCCGCAAGACGCATGAATCGATCGGCCGCGCGCTGCCGGGTCGCCGCAACATCGTCGTGACGCGCGACGCCACGAAGCGCTTTCCGGGCTGCGACACGGCCACGAGCCTCGACGAAGCGCTCGCGCTCGCCGCGCAGGATCAGGCGCCCGAGGCGTTCCTGATCGGCGGCGCGCAGCTCTACGCGGAAGGCATCGCGCTCGCGCACAAGCTGATCGTCACCGAGATCGCCGCCGACTTCGAGGGCGACGCGCACTTCCCCGCGCCCGATCCCGATCAGTGGCAGGAAACCGCGCGCGACACGCTGCACGCGAACGCGCCCAACGATTTCGATTTCGCGTTCGTGACGTACGAGCGGCGCGATTGATAGACGCGCGCAACGCGTCCGCCAAAACAAAAACGGCACGCTTGGGCGTGCCGTTTTTCATTCGAGCGTCTGAACCGCGCGCTTACTGCCCCGCCACCGTCATGCGCTCGATCAGCACCGAGCCGGTCTGACGCGTGCCGCGCGCGAGCGTGTCGGCGCCCACCGCGACGATGTGGCGGAACATTTCCTGCAGCGTCGACGCCACGGTGATTTCCTCGACCGGATACTGGATCTTGCCGTTCTCGACCCAGAAACCCGACGCGCCGCGCGAATAATCGCCCGTCACGAAGTTCACGCCCTGCCCCATCAGCTCAGTCAGCAGCAGACCCGTGCCGAGCTTCTTCAGCATGGCTTCGAAGTCGTCTTCGGGGTTCGTCAGCGAACTTTGCAGTTGCAGGTTGTGCGAGCCGCCCGCGTTGCCGGTGGTCTGCATGCCCAGCTTGCGCGCCGAGTACGACGAGAGGAAATAGCCCTGCACCACGCCGTCCTTGACGACTTCGCGGCGCTGCGTGCGCACGCCTTCCTCGTCGAACGGCGCGCTACCCGCGGCGCGCGGCACGTGCGGATCTTCGACGACCTGGATGTGCGGCGCGAACACCGGCTTGCCCAGGCTGTCGACGAGGAACGAGGTCTTGCGATACAGCGCGCCGCCGCTCACGGCCTGCACGAACGCGCCGAGCAGACCCGCCGCCAGCGGCGCCTCGAACAGCACCGGCACCTTGCGCGTGTCCAGACCGCGCGCGTTCAGGCGCGACAGTGCGCGCTCGGCGGCGTAGCGGCCCACCGCTTCGGGCGAGGCCAGCTCGCTCGCGCTGCGGCGCGAGGTGTACCAGTCGTCGCGCTGCATGCTGCGGCCCGAGCCCGCGATGGGCGCGCACGCGACGTAGTGGCGCGAATACGGATAACCGTGAATGAAGCCGCCCGAGGTGGCCAGCACGAACTGCGAATGCTGCGCGGAGACGCTCGCGCCTTCCGAGTTGGTGACGCGCGGGTCGGTGGCGAATGCGGCGTCTTCGGCGCGGCGCGCGATCTCGACGGCTTCGTCGGCGGTGATGCTCCACGGATGATAGAGGTCGAGGTCGCGCGGCGCGGTTTCGAGCAGCTCGCGCTCGGCGAGGCCCGCGCAGTCGTCGTCGGCGGTGAAGCGCGCGATGTTGTACGCGGCCGCCACGGTGTCCTTGAGCGCCTGCGCGGAGAAGTCCGAGGTGCTCGCGTTGCCGCGCTTGTTGCCGATGTAGACGGTCACGCCGACCGACTTGTCGCGGTTATGCTCGATGGTTTCGACTTCGCCGCGCCGCACGGAAACCGACAGGCCGTCGCCTTCGGAGATCTCGGTCGCCGCGTCGCTCGCGCCAAGCGTCTTCGCGTGACGGAGAATGTCCGACGCGATTTCCTTGAGTTCGTCCTGGGTGTGCGGGAAAAAACGTTGCCGGGCTTCGATGTCTGCTGCCATTGTCGTTACGGTCCGGTTTCGGGCCAGGCGGCCCGCTTGTCGTGTGTCGGAGGTGTCGCATCAGGCGCCCTTGCTTCAGGCGCATTCCGCGATCATAGCAAGGTATGCGAACGCGCACCCAGCACCACGGGCGGCTGCCGGCGCGTACCGTCTCGCGGCTCGCGCACGGGCGCGCCGGCGCACGTGCGGCCCATCCGTCCGATGCGCCCTCCCGCGCGCGCTACAATACGCCCCATGAAACGCAAAACCCGCATTCAACCGATGAACGACGCTGTCGCCGAAGAGGACGACAACGGCTACGATCGCCCCAGCAAATCGCAGCTCAAGCGCGAAATGACCGCGCTGCAGGAACTGGGCACGGCGCTCGTCGAGCTGCCGAAAGACGCGCTCAAGCGCATGCCGATGACGGAAGACCTCGCGGACGCCGTCCACGAAGCGCGCCGCATCACCGACCACGAAGGCAAGCGCCGCCAGCTCCAGTACGTGGGCCGCATGATGCGCGGCCTGCGCGAGGACGAAGTCGCCGCGCTGCGCACCGCCTTCGACGAGTATCGCGGCGTGAACAAGGCCGCCACGGCGCGCCTGCACTGGATCGAACGCACGCGCGAAAAACTGCTCGCCGACGACGCCGCGCTGACCGAATTCATCCGCCAGCACCCCGCCGCCGACCCGCAGGAAGGCCGCACGCTGATCCGCAACGTCCGCCGCGAGCAGCAGCAGGCCAAGCCGCCCAAGTACTTCCGCGAACTGTTCCAGTGGATCAAGGACGCGAGCGCCCAGGCCGACGACGGCGACGATCACGACCAGGCCGGCAACGCGCACGCCGACGAAGAACGCGACGATGACGAAGCCTGAGCGCAGCCATCCCGATGAACTCGTGATCGGCCTCGTGTCGGTCAGCGACCGCGCCACCGCGGGCGTCTACGAGGACAAAGGCATTCCGTCGCTGATGGAATGGCTGGGCGCCGTGCTCAAATCGCCGTGGCGCGCCGAAACGCGTCTGATCCACGACGACGCGGCCACCATCTCGGCCACGCTCACGGCGCTCGTCGACGGCCTCGGCTGCGACCTCGTGCTGACCACGGGCGGCACCGGCCCGGCGCGCCGCGACGTGACGCCCGAAGCCACACTCGCGGTCGCCACGAAGGAAATGCCGGGCTTCGGCGAGCAGATGCGCCAGATCAGCCTGAATTTCGTGCCCACGGCGATTCTGTCGCGCCAGGTCGCCGTGATCCGCGAAACCGACGATCACGCGGCGCTCATCGTCAACCTGCCGGGCCAGCCGAAGTCGATCAAGGAAACGCTCGAAGGTCTGCGCGACGCCGACGGCGCCGTGAAGGTGCCCGGCATTTTCGCGGCGGTGCCGTATTGCATCGACCTGATCGGCGGCCCGTATATCGAGACCGATCCGAACGTCGTGGCGGCGTTCCGGCCGAAAAACGCACAGCGTCCGCCGCGCGCTTGATCCATTCGAGCCGCAACACGCCTGCAGCAAGCAAAACGGCGCCCGAGGGCGCCGTTTTCATCTATTCACCGCTTCACCGATCTCACCGGTCCGCGCGCGGCTTATCTGGCCGCTTATTTCGCCGCTTATTTGGCAACCTGCGCGTCCGCCGACGTGCTGGCCGCCGGAATCAGGAAATGCTCGCGGTAGTACTTGAGCTCGTCGATCGACTCGTGGATGTCGGCCAGCGCCGTGTGCATCGCGCGCTTCTGGAAACCCTTGTAGATCGCGGGCTGCCAGCGGCGGCACAGTTCCTTGAGCGTGCTGACGTCGAGGTTGCGATAGTGGAAGAAGCGCTCGAGCGTGGGCATCCAGCGCGCCATGAAGCGGCGGTCCTGGCAGATCGAGTTGCCGCACATCGGCGACTTGCCCGGCGGCACGTACTGCGAGAGAAACGCGAGGATTTCCTCGGTCGCGCTTTCCTCGGTCACCGTCGAGGCGCGCACGCGCTCGGTCAGGCCCGAGCGGCCGTGCGTGTTGCGGTTCCACTCGTCCATGCGGTCGAGCACGGCTTCGGACTGGTGGATCGCCAGCACCGGGCCTTCGACGATCTTGTCGAGCGTGGAATTGGTCACGACCACCGCGATTTCGATGATGCGGTCGTTATCGGGGTCGAGCCCCGTCATTTCCATGTCGAGCCAGATCAGGTTCATGTCGGTGCGCTCCATTGCCGGAGTCGCCTGGCCCGCCGGATCGGCAGAATTGATGTCAGTCATGGAAGAGAACCTGGAACGCTGAAACACGATGGGGACGCCGCGCGCGCGACGCCATCGCGAGATGCGATGGCCGGGCCGACGAGAACATATAATTGTCGCATAGATACCACGGACTTCCCGGATGCCTAATCTCTCCCCCGCGCTGGCCTTCAGCATTATTTTCGTGGCCGCCGTTCTGGCCATGGTCGCGACCAAACTCTGGCTCGCCTCGCGGCAGGTCCGCTTCGTCGCCGCGCATCGCGACGCGGTGCCCGCGCAGTTCGCGGCCACCATCCCGCTCGCGGCCCATCAGCGCGCCGCCGACTACACCGTCGCGCGCACGCGCCTCGGCATGGTCGAGATCGTGCTGTCCACCGTCGTGCTGATCACGCTCACGCTGCTCGGCGGCGTGCAGGCCATCGACCTTGGCATTTCCGACTGGCTCGGGCGCGACTACGTCGGCCAGATCGCGCTGGTCGGCGCCGTGCTCGCGGTCAGCGGCCTGATCGAGCTGCCGCTCGATTACTACCGCCAGTTCGTGGTCGAAGAGCGCTTCGGCTTCAACCGCATGACGCGCCGCATCTTCTTCGCGGACCGCATCAAGGGTCTCGTGATCGGCGCGCTGTTCGGCATTCCGCTGCTGTTCGTGGTGCTCTGGCTCATGAAGCAGGCGGGCAGCCTCTGGTGGCTCTGGACGTGGGTCGTCTGGGTCGCGTTCCAGATGCTCGTGCTGGTGCTCTACCCGTCCTTCATCGCGCCGCTCTTCAACAAGTTCGAGCCGCTGCGCGACGAGGCCCTGCGCTCGCGCATCGAAGCGCTGATGCAGCGCTGCGGCTTCGCGGCCAAGGGCCTGTTCGTGATGGACGGCAGCCGCCGCTCCGCGCACGGCAACGCGTATTTCACGGGTTTCGGCGCGGCCAAGCGCATCGTCTTCTTCGACACGCTGCTCGCGCGCCTCTCGGGCAGCGAGATCGAGGCCGTGCTCGCGCACGAACTCGGCCACTTCAAGCGCCGCCATGTCATCAAGCGCATGCTCGTGACGTTCGCGATCAGCCTCGTGCTGCTCGGCGTGCTTGGCTGGCTCACGCAGCGCGTGTGGTTCTACGAAGGTCTCGGCGTGCGTCCGTCGCTGCTCGGCGGCAACGAAGGCCTCGCGCTCGTGCTGTTCTTCATCGCGGTGCCGGTGTTCCTGTTCTTCGTCACGCCGCTCGGCAGCCTCAGCTCGCGCAAGCACGAGTTCGAAGCGGACGCCTTCGCGGCCACGCAGACCGACGCGCAGCAACTCGTCAACGCGCTCGTGAAGCTCTACGAGGACAACGCGTCCACGCTCACGCCCGACCCGCTCTACACGGCGTTCTACTACTCGCATCCGCCGGCTTCGCAGCGGATCGATCGCCTGATGTCGCACGCATGAGCCGGCGCGCCTCGAAATCCGCCGGCGCGCCCGCCTCGCCGGCGGCACAGGGCGGCGCGGCGGCGACGCTGCACGGCGTCGTGATCGCGGCCCACGGGCGCCACTATCTCGTCGCGCCCGACGACGGCGGCGCGCCGCTGCAGTGCTTCCCGCGCGGCAAGAAGAGCGAGGTCGCGGTGGGCGACCGCGTCGACTACCAGTCGACGTCGGCCGACCAGGGCGTGATCGTGGCGATCGGCGAGCGGCGCAACCTGCTCTATCGCTCCGACCAGTTCAAGTCGAAGCTCTTCGCCGCGAATCTCGACCAGTTGCTGATCGTGCTCGCCACCGAGCCGCACTTCAGCGAAGACCTGCTCGGGCGCGCGCTCGTGGCCGCCGAGGCCAACGGGCTCACGCCGATCATCCTGCTCAACAAGATCGACCTCGAGGCCGTGCTGCCGCTCGCGCGTCAGCGTCTGGAGCGCTATCGCGCGCTCGGCTATACGGTGCTCGAAGTCTCGGAGAAGCAGCATCCGGAGGAAGCGCACGCGATTCTCTCCGCGCATCTGAACGGTCATCAGACGATCCTGCTCGGCCAGTCGGGCATGGGCAAATCGACGCTCGTGAATCTGCTGATTCCGGACGCCGAAGCGGCCACGCGCGAGATCTCCACCGCGCTCAACAGCGGACGCCACACCACGACGTTCACGCGCCTCTACAAGTTGCCTGGCGGCGGTGCGCTGATCGATTCGCCGGGTTTTCAGGAGTTCGGGCTCTATCACCTGACCGAAGGCACGCTGGAGCGTGCGTTCCCCGAGTTCCGGCCGCTGCTCGCGCACTGCCGCTTCTACAACTGCCATCACCTGCACGAGCCGGGCTGCGCGGTGCTCGAAGCGGTCGCCGACGGCCGCGTCGCGCCCGAGCGTCACGCGCTCTACGCGCAGCTCGTGCACGAGATCAGCCAGATCGTGCGCTGAAAGCCGCCCGGCAGCCATGCTCAAGCTCGTTCGCGCGCCCAACGTGGTGATCGCCCAGCACTGGATGAACATCCTCGCGACGGCCGGCGTGCCTTGCGAGCTGCACAACCGCTATCTGAGCGGCGCGATGGGCGAGATTCCAGCCGAACAGTGCGCGCCGGAGATCTGGCTCGTCGACGAGCGCGACGAAAAGCTCGCCCGGAAGCTGATCGCCGACGCCACCAGCGGGCCGCCGCCGGGCGCGCGGCCGTGGCGCTGCGCGCAGTGCGGCGAGACGCTGGAGCCGCAATTCACGGTCTGCTGGCAGTGCGGACGCGAGCGCGATCCGCTCGACGATTGATGATTGACGATTGAAGCGGCGCACAGCTTGCCGCGATGAAATGCAAAAGGCCCGTGCAACCTGCACGGGCCTTTTTTATTCGCTTTGATTCGCTTGCCGCGACAGCAGCCTAAGCGCGCATGCTCACACCCAGAGCGCGATGGTCAGCATGAGCAACAGGATCATCCACAGGATCACGGCGCGCCAGACGAGGCCCACGGCCGATTGCAGCGTGCGCGGCGTGCAGTCGTCGCCGACCGTGTACGGACCGCCCTCGCCCGGCTGCGCGATGGCGTCGACGCTCGACTGCTCCGCGAGCGGACCCGACAGACGCGCGCCCAGCGCGCCGCTACCGGCCGCGAGCAGCACGCCTTCGTTGGTGTCCGGCCACTGGTTCGCATGGTTGCGCCAGGCGTAGATGGCGTCCTCGAAGTTGCCGACGATCGCGAAGCCCAGCGACGTGAGCCGCGCCGGAATCCAGTCGATCACGAAGAACACGTGCTGCGCGAAGTTCGAGAACGCTTCCGTACGCTCGTCGGCCGGACGCGACCATTCGCGCGCAAGGTATTCGGAGAGGCGGTACAGCACCGCGCCCGCCGGACCGATCGGCACGAGGAACCAGAAGAACACGCCGAACACGTGACGATGCGAGGCCACCACCGCGTGGATCAACGTGTGGCGCACGATCTCGCTCACGGGCATGTCCACGGCGTCGATGCCGGTCCATTCGGTGAGGATTTCACGCGCGCGCGGCACGTCGTCGTTATTCAGCGCGAGGTGGATATCGGTGAAATAGTGGCTGAACTGGCGGAAACCGAGCGTGAAGTACACCACCACCACGTTCCAGAGGAACGCCAGCACGAAGCTGATGTGATAGAGCACGTAGTAGACGAGCGCCGTGACGAGGGTCCACGGCAGCACGACCACGAGCCAGGCGAGCACGCCATGTTTCTGCTTGCCCGCGTCGAAGCCGTGGGCGGCCCATTCCGCATTGAGGCGCACGAGCGCCATGACCGGATTGTTGGGCGACAGCGCCCGCACCTGTTCGATGACGAGAGCCAGCAATACGGAAAAGAAGGTCATGCGACGCGCCGTGCGATTCGAGTGTTAGAAAGGTGCTGCAAAGATATCACAGGGCCAGATGTGCCTGAACCTCTGGCGGCAAAGACACAACAGCAACACGTTATCGGCACGAACGCGGGCGTTCTTGAGGGGCCGCCGAGCGCCCCGCACCCTGCCTCAGGCGAGCAGGAAACGATAGAAGTTGCGCAGCATGCCCGCCGTCGCGCCCCAGATGAAATGCGTGCCGCCCACGCCACGTAGATCGCCGGGCTGCACGCCTTGCTGCGGATACGGCATCGCGAAGAATCGGCGCTCGCCGCCTTCCCAGCGCCAGACGCGCACTTCGTGGTGCGCGGGGTTCATCAGATAGCCGAGCGGCACCTCGAAGATGCTCGCCACTTCGAGCGAGTCGGCCGCGAGCGTGAACGGCTCGTGCACGAGGCCCACCACGGGCGTGACGCGAAAACCCGTGCCCGTGAGGTAGTCCGGCAGCGCACCCAGCACCTCGACGCGCGCAGGATCGAGATCGACCTCTTCGTGCGCCTCGCGCAACGCGGCGGCGATCGGCGTGGGGTCGGACGGCTCGCGGCTGCCGCCGGGGAAACTGACCTGACCTGCGTGATTGCTGAGATTGTCGGCGCGCTGCGTGAGCAGCACCGTGAGACCCGAGGGCCGCATCGCGATCGGCATCAGCACGGCGGCCTCGCGCGGATCGCGGATCTCCAGCACACGCGCTTCCTGCGGCTCGGGCTGCCACGGCAGGCGCTGTTCGAAGCGCGCGCGCAGGCCAGCGGGCGTGAGCCGATCGGCGGCGATGTGAGGCAGATCGGCGCCCGTCGATTCGATCGGCAGGCTTTCGGGTTCAAATACTGGACGGATCAACGGCTGACTCGGAGTTCGGGCACAGGAGAGTATTTTGCGGCCAAAAAGAAAAAAGCACCCCGAAGGGTGCTTCTTTCTTACAGCTTTTACGCCTGTTCGGCCGGAGCAGCTGCGCGTTCTTTCGACACCAGCTTTTCCTTGATACGTGCCTTCTTGCCCGACAGGTTGCGCAGGTAGTAGAGCTTCGCGCGACGAACGTCGCCGCGGCGCTTCACCACGATGCTGGCCAGCAGCGGCGAGTACGTCTGGAACGTACGCTCGACGCCTTCGCCCGACGAGATCTTGCGAACGATGAACGCCGAGTTCAGACCGCGGTTACGCTTTGCGATCACGACGCCTTCGTATGCCTGAACGCGCTTGCGGTTACCTTCAACCACGTTCACGTTGACGATCACCGTATCGCCAGGAGCGAATTCGGGGATGGTTTTCTCGCCCAGCACGCGCTGGATTTCTTCCTGTTCGAGCTTTTCGATCAGATTCATGAATGACTCCGTAAGCCATCTTGTCGGCGTTCGTACCTGCGCCACAGTGCGGCAGCACGGCCCCGATAGAGGATGGATTCACAACTGGCGCCGTTCACGCATGAAGCGGCGCCGCCTTGGGCGTCCCGCGCCCTGCCCGCCCGAAGCGTTACGCTTCGCTCGAACCTTTCGCGAGACTAGCGAGCCATGCCTCGTCGGCACGGCTCAACATCTTGTTCTTGCGGGCCCGCGCAATCAGATCGGGCCGTTTGTGAAACGTATTGCGCAGCGATTCGCGGCGGCGCCATTGCTCGATTTCCGCATGATGGCCGCCGAGCAGCACATCGGGCACCCGCACGCCGTCGTATTCCTCCGGCCGCGTGTAATGCGGACAGTCGAGCAGACCGTCGACGAAACTATCCTGTACCGCCGAGAGCGCGTCGTTCAGCACGCCCGGCAGCAAACGCACCACCGCGTCCATCAGCGCCATCGCCGGCAGTTCGCCGCCGGACAGCACGAAGTCGCCCAGACTCACTTCCTCGTCGACGTGACGGTCGACGAGACGCTGGTCGATCGCCTCGTAGCGGCCGCACAGGATCACGAAACCGGATTCCTGGGCGAACTCCACGGCGCGCTCGTGCGTGAGCGGCTTGCCTTGCGGCGACATCAGCAGCACGCGCGGTTCGCGCGCGCCCTGCTCCGCCTGCGCGGCTTTCGCCGCGCCGATGGCCGCTTCGAGCGGCTTGGCCAGCATGACCATGCCGGGGCCGCCGCCGTAAGGGCGATCGTCGATGGTGCGGTAATTGTCGGTCGTGAAATCGCGCGGATTCCACGTACGCAGCGTATAGCGCTCCTGCTTCGCGGCCCGGCTGGTGATACCCCAGTCGGTGATCGCGCGAAACATCTCGGGAAAGAGCGTGACGACATCGAACTGCATCGCTCTCTCCGTTCAGCGAATCAGCACAGCAGGATCAAAAATCGGCGTCCCAGTCGACGACGATGCGCTTCGCCGCCAGGTCGACCGTCTTCACAAACACGCCGACGAACGGGATCAGCCGCTCGCCGGTGACAGGCTTGCCGTCCTTGCCCGCCGAGGGATACTCGACGCGCAACACCGACTGCGCGCCGTTGTCGATGAGTCCGGCGACCTTGCCGAGATCGACACCCGCCTCGTTGGCGACGTCGAGACCGATCAGGTCGACCCAGTAATACTCGTCGGTTTCCGGCGCGGGGAAATCGGCACGGCTCACGTAGATGCGTGCACCGCGCAACTGCAGCGCGGCGTCGCGGTCGGCGATTGCGTTCAGTTGCCCGACGACTGAGTCGCCATGCACCTTCGCGCTCGCGCGCACCGCGGAATGCAGCGTGGGACGCTCGCGGCCCTTGAGGAACCACCAGCGCTTTGCGGCGATGAGCGCGCTGCCGCCTTCGGCGTGCGGCGCGATCTTCAGCCCGCCTTTGAGGCCATAGGCGTCGATGACGGCGCCGACCTCGACCGCGTCGGCCGGCCAGCTCGCCTCAGATTCGGCGCGCAGACCTTCGCCTTTCGCGGCGGCGCTTTCCGATGCGTTTTCACGCACCTGCGCACGCGCATTGTCGCGAACCGGCGCTTTGCGCGTGAACGCGCCAAACGACGGCGCGGCGCGCCCGCCGGCCTTGCCACTGCTCTGCGATACCTCGCCCTTAGCCTTGGCGTCCGCTTTTGCGTCGTCATGCTCGGGCATGGACAAACCTCGCAGCCAGCTTGATGTCGTACACGCGGCTTACGCTACGCGCACGGTGAAACAGGTGAAAGACTGCGGCAAGACCGGGTACAAAACCGTAGTCGAGCGACGCAGCCCGGCAAGCATCATGCAAGCACTTAAGCAGCCGGAGCAGCCTTTTGCGATTGCTTCACGAGACGCTCGACAGCCGGCGACATTTGCGCGCCGTTTTCCTGCCAGTACGTCACGCGATCTTGAGCGATGCGCAGCGTTTCACCCTTGGTAGCGACCGGGTTGTAGAAGCCCACGCGCTCGATGAAACGGCCGTCGCGACGGTTACGCGAATCGGTTGCGACGATGTTGTAGAACGGGCGCTTCTTCGAGCCGCCGCGTGCCAGACGGATGATAACCATACTAGAATCCTTGAAAACCGGGGGTTCGGGACTACTGAAACATGCGATTATAGCCCGAAACCAATGGCATAACAAACACTTAACTGGAATCTTGCTCGGAGACCCTGTGAAAACCCCAGGAGAAAGCGACGATGCACGACGATCGAACGGCGATTCGCGCCCGCTTCGCACGAGCGTTCCAGCACACGACGGCCCGGCCTGACGCCCCGCACGGCGATTTTTTCGCCGCTGGCGCCTCCGCCACGCAGGCGCGGCCATTTGATCCGGCCCTGTCTCCCCGCCGCAACAAATCACATTGGGCCAGCGCGGCGACACGCCTCGGCATCGCGCTGCTGCTCCTCCTGCTCGCGCCGCTCGCGCGCGCCGCTCTGCCGATCGAGCGCATCCAGTTGCCGCCGGGCTTCCACATCGAAGTCCTCTCCGACGACGTGCCCGCCGCGCGCGAAATGACGCTCTCGCCGCAAGGCATTCTCTACGTGGGCAGCATGGACAGCCGCGTCTACGCGCTCGAGTTGCGCGACGGGCGCGTCGTCAAACGGCACGTGATCGCCTCGGGGCTCACGATGCCCGTCGGCGTGGCCTGGCGCGACGGCGCACTGTATGTCTCCGCGGTTTCGTCGATCGTGCGGCTCGACGGCATCGACACGCATCTCGACGACCCGCCCAAGCCCGCCGTGGTCACGTCCTCGCTGCCCGATTCGCGCCATCACGGCTGGAAGTTCATCGCTTTCGGTCCCGATGGCAAGCTCTACGTGCCGCAAGGCGCGCCGTGCAACGTCTGCCTGCCGGCGAACGATCCGCAGCGCACGCACTACGCGATGATCGGCCGCATGGACCCGGACGGCACGCACTATGAAACCCTCGCGCGCGGCGTGCGCAACACCGTCGGTTTCGCGTGGCATCCGCGCACGCACGAACTCTGGTTCACCGACAACGGCCGCGACATGCTCGGCGACGATATCCCTTCCGACAAACTCAACCGCCTGCCGCGCGCGGGCCTCGATTTCGGCTTTCCGTACTGTCATGGCGGCGACGTGAGCGACCCCGAGTTCGGCAAGGATCATCCGTGCAGCGCTTTCACGCCGCCGGTCGCGCAACTGGGCGCGCACGTCGCGGCGCTCGGCATGCGCTTCTATACAGGCGCGATGTTCCCGCCCGAGTATCGCGACAGTATTTTCATCGCCGAGCACGGTTCGTGGAATCGCAGCAAGAAGGTGGGCTACCGCGTGGTGCGCGTGAGCGTCGATGCGGACGGCAAGAACGCGAAGCAGCAGGTGTTCGCGCAAGGCTGGCTCAACGCGGACGACACCCAGTGGGGACGTCCCGCCGATGTGCTGCCCTTGCCCGACGGCTCGCTGCTCATCAGCGACGATTACGCGGGCGCGATCTATCGCGTGACGTATTCGAAGCCGTAAGCGCGGGCCCGGACGCCGCACGAACGCCGCAAGCGTGAGCGCGAACATAAGCGCCAGCCTCTGCTGGCGCGCGCGCACGCCACGTACAATGGGCCGCGCGCGCATTGCGCCCTCATCTGCGCTTCATCCGCTCTTCGCCTGCTCACTGCCTGCTCATGTCCAATCACAACAAGCCCGCAGCACGCTTTCGCAACAAGACGCTCACCGCCGCTCTCGCCTTTCTGCTTGGCAGCCTCGGCGCGCATCGCTTCTATCTGTATGGCGCGCGCGACGTGTGGGGCTGGGCGCACATCGCCGGCACGCTCGTCGGCATTCCGGGTGTGTTGCTGCTGATGGCCACCGAACGCGCGTCGGTGCCCGGCTGGGGGATGGCGGTGATCGGCGCGATTTCGGTGCTCTCGGCGTTTCTGGCTGCGATCGTCTACGGTCTGCGCCCCGACGCGAAGTGGGACGCGCAATTCAATGCCGCCTTCGCGGGCCGGCGCGCGAGCCGCTCGGGCTGGACCGTGATCTTCGTCGTGATCTTCTCGCTGCTGATCGGCGCATTCCTGCTGATGACCGGCCTCGCGCTTTCGTTCCAGACGTATTTCGAATCGCAGGTCGAAGCCGCCAAGGCGATTTCGCAGTAACGCGGCATTCACGTAACCGCAGCGCCATTGCGCTCAGAACAGATCGAGCTGGCGCTTCTGTTCCCGCGCCTTCGCGCGCACGAACTCCGACATGTCGAGAATGCCGTGACGCCGCTCGTTCAACCCGAGCCGCCGCACCGCGTTGTGAAAGCGCTGCTTGAGCAGGTCGGCCCATAGCCCGGTGCCCTTCATGCGCTGCGAAAACGACGACTCGTAATCCTTGCCGCCGCGCATGTCGCGCACGCGGCTCATCACGCGCTCGGCGCGCTGCGGGAAATGCGCGGCGAGCCAGTCCTGAAACAGCGGCGACACTTCCCAAGGCAGCCGCAGCACGATAAAGCTCGCGCTCGTCGCGCCCGCTTCGGCGCAGGCTTCGAGCACGCGTTCCATGTCGGGTTCGGTGACGAACGGGATCACCGGCGCGATGCTCACCCCCACCGGAATGCCCGCCTGCGCGAGCGTGCGGATCGTGCGCAGGCGGCGCGACGGCGTGGCCGCGCGCGGCTCCAACGTGCGCGCGATGTCGGCGTCGAGCGTGGTGATGGTGATGGCGGCCATGAACTGCTGGCGCTCGGCCATCGGCGCGAGCAGATCGAGATCGCGTTCGATCAGCGACGATTTCGTGATCGCTGCGAACGGATGCTGCCGCTGCGCCAACACCTCGATCACGCGCCGCGTGATGCGCAGCTCGCGCTCGACGGGCTGCCAGGCGTCGGTGTTCACGCCGAGCGCAATGGGCTCCGGCTCGTAGCCGGGTTTCGCCAGTTCGCGCGCGAGCAGTTCTGGCGCGTTGATCTTCGCGTACAGGCGGCTCTCGAAATCGAGACCCGGTGAGAGTCCCAGATAACTGTGCGTGGGCCGCGCGAAACAATAAATGCAGCCGTGCTCGCAACCGCGATACGGATTGAGCGATACGTTGAACGGAATGTCCGGCGACTGGTTGCGCGTGAGGATGCTTTTTGCGCGCTCCTCGTAGATCTGCGTGCGCAGCGCGGGCTCCGACGTTTCGCGCTCGCCGGCTTGCGCGTCCGATTGCTCGTCGATTTGCGCGCCCGCTTCATCGCTGCGCTCGCGCGCGTCGGATGGCGATTCGACGTGCTGCCAGCCGTCGTCGTAAGCCTCGCGCTGATCGACCTCGTAGCGCCCTTGCAGGTTCGTGACCGCGCCGCGCCCCTTGCGCGGCGCAGGCGGCGCGACGGGATACCAGGCGTCGGGGTCGGGGGCGCGATTAGCGTCGTTCGCGGGAGGGTTGCGGTTCACGGCGGGGCAAAAACAAAGCGTCTCGATACTGTACAAATATACAGTATCGAGACGCTTTGTCGAGTGCGAAAAACGGGGCGGAGTTGGTTGCCAGAACCCGACGCTTGAGCCGGGCTACTCGCCCACCGCGATCGTCAGCGTCTCCTTGATCTCTTCCATCACCACATAGCTCTTCGACTGCACCGCGCCCGGCAGTTGCAGCAGGATGTCGCCGAGCAGCTTGCGGTAGTCCGCCATTTCGCCGATGCGCGCCTTGATCAGATAGTCGAAGTCGCCCGACACCAGATGGCATTCGAGCACCTCGGGAATCTTCTGCACCTCGCGGCGGAACTGGTCGAACATGTTGCCGCTCTTGTGGTCGAGCGTGATCTCCACGAACACCAGCAGCGCCGCGCCCAGCACGTTCGGATTCACGCGCGCGTAGTAGCCCGTGATGACGCCGTCGCGCTCCATGCGCTTGACCCGCTCGATGCACGGCGTGACCGACAGCCCGACCTGCTCCGCGAGGTCTTTCATGGCCATGCGGCCGTCCTGCTGAAGCAGCTTGAGGATGCGGTGATCGAGCCGGTCGAGCGCGCGGACCGGCTGACGCTGCGTTCTCATATGTTTTTCCTGAAAATCAGATAAATACAATAACAAAACCTAGGCTTACAACAATAGCATAGTCGATATTACTGGCTACATCCGGATTTTCATGCCATCCGCCCTGCCGTCGATCAAAACGGCCACACGGAGTCCCGGCAAGACCGCGTAGCCCAAACAATTCTCTCTACGGAGCAGCTATGCGAGTCGTCGTGTTGGGCAGTGGTGTGGTCGGTGTGGCCAGCGCCTGGTATCTTGCCCGCGCGGGCCATGAAGTGACGGTGATCGATCGCGAGACCGGTCCCGCGCTCGAAACCAGTTTTGCGAACGCCGGCCAGATCTCGCCGGGCTACGCCGCGCCGTGGGCGGCGCCGGGCGTGCCGCTCAAGGCGATCAAGTGGATGTTCGAAAAGCACGCGCCGCTCGCCATCCGCCTCGACGGCACGAAGTTCCAGCTGCAATGGATGTGGCAGATGCTGCAGAACTGCACGGCCGAGCGCTACGCGCAGAACAAGGGCCGCATGGTGCGTCTGGCCGAATACAGCCGCGACTGCCTGCAGGCGCTGCGTGCCGACACCGGCATCCAGTACGAAGGCCGCACGGGCGGCACGCTGCAGGTGTTCCGCACGCAGCAGCAATTCGAAGGCGCGGCGAAGGACATCGCCGTGCTCAAGGACGCCAACGTGCCGTACGAACTGCTGAGCGCCGCCGAACTCGGCCGCGCCGAACCCGCGCTCGCCGCCGTCTCGCACAAGCTCACGGGCGGCCTGCGTCTGCCCGGCGACGAAACCGGCGACTGCCAGCTGTTCACCACGCGCCTCGCCGCGATGGCCGCCGAACTCGGTGTGAAGTTCCGCTACAACACGCCGATCGACGGCCTCGCCGTGCAGGGCGACCGCATCGCGGGCGTGCAATGCGGCAACGAACTCGTGCGCGCCGACAGCTACGTGCTCGCGCTCGGCTCGTACTCCACGAAGATGCTCGCGGGTCTCATGAAGATTCCCGTGTATCCGCTCAAGGGTTATTCGATCACCGCGCCGATCGTCAACGCCGACGCCGCGCCGGTCTCCACCGTGCTCGACGAAACCTACAAGATCGCGATCACGCGTTTCGACGACCGCATCCGCGTGGGCGGCATGGCGGAAATCGTCGGCTTCGACAAATCGCTCAAGCAGGCGCGCCGCGAAACGCTCGAAATGTGCGTGAACGATCTGTTCCCCGGCGGCGGCGATACGGCTCAAGCCAGCTTCTGGACCGGTCTGCGCCCGATGACGCCGGACGGCACGCCCATCGTCGGCCGCACGCCGCTCTCGAACCTGTTCCTGAACACGGGGCACGGCACGCTCGGCTGGACCATGTCGTGCGGCTCGGGCCAGTTGCTCGCCGACCTCATCTCGGGCAAGCAGCCCGCGATCAAGGCCGACGACCTCTCGGTCTATCGCTACCTCGGCGAACAGCACGGCACGCATCGTCCGGCTTACGCGTAAGGACTCGCCGCTTCGTTGAAGGCGGCAAAAAAAACGGCGGCGCTCTGAAAAGAGGCCGCCGTTTTTCATACCCGCGCCGTGAATCGGCAAATCAGAACTGATCTTCCGGCAGCGCCAGCACGCCCTCGTCGCCCTTCGCGCTGACAATCGCCGCTTCGAGCGCCAGCGCGCGCGGCAACACCTGCTCCGCATAGCACTGCGCCGTCGCGATCTTCGCGCCGTAGAACTTTGGATCGTGCGGCATGAGCCGTTGCGCGGCAAGCATCGCGCGCGCCATCTGCCAGCCGCCCAGCACGACGCCCGCGAGCATCAGATACGGCACGCTGCCCGCGAACACCGCGTTCGGATCGCGCTTCGCATTCGCCAGCACGAAATCCACGGCCGACTCGAACGCGCCCTGCCCGAGCGCCAGATATTTCGCCATCGACTTGAACGCCCCGCCGTCCTGCGCGCCGAGTTCCGCGACCGTCTTGCCGATTTCAGCCGCCAGCGCCTTCGCCACCGCGCCGCCGTCGCGCAGCGTCTTGCGTCCGATCAGATCGTTCGCCTGGATCGCGGTCGTGCCTTCGTAGATCGGCAGAATGCGCGCGTCGCGATAGAACTGCGCCGCGCCCGTCTCCTCGATGAAACCCATGCCGCCGTGGACCTGCACGCCTAGGCTCGTCACCTCGATCGACGACTCGGTGCTCCAGCCCTTCACGATCGGCACGAGATATTCGTAGACGGCTTGATGACGTGCGCGCGCCGCCGTATCGGGATCGCGATGCGCGCGGTCGCTCTCGCCCGCCGCCGCGTAAGCGAGCGCGCGCGCCGCCTCGGTGAGCGCGCGCATCGTGCCGAGCATGCGGCGCACGTCCGGATGATGCACGATGGTGACCGCCGCCTTCGACGATCCATCGACGGGCCGGCTCTGCACGCGCTCCTTCGCATACGCGAGCGCCTGCTGATACGCGCGCTCCGAAATCGCCACGCCCTGCATGCCCACCGCGAAACGCGCGGCGTTCATCATGATGAACATGTACTCCAGCCCGCGATTTTCCTCGCCGATCAATTCGCCGATCGCGCCGCCCTGATCGCCGTATTGCAGCACCGCCGTCGGGCTCGCCTTGATGCCGAGCTTGTGCTCGATCGACACGCACTGCACGTCGTTGCGCGCGCCCGATGAACCATCCGCGTTGACGAGAAACTTCGGCACGATGAAGAGCGAAATGCCCTTCACGCCTTCAGGCGCGCCGGGCGTGCGCGCGAGCACGAGATGGACGATGTTCTGCGCCATGTCGTGCTCGCCCCAGGTGATGAAAATCTTGGTGCCGAACAGCTTGTACGTGCCGTCGCCCTGCGGCTCGGCGCGCGTGCGCACGGCGGCGAGATCGGAGCCCGCCTGCGGCTCGGTGAGGTTCATCGTGCCGGTCCACTCGCCCGAAATGAGCTTCGGCACGTAGCGCTGCTTCTGCGCCTCGCTGCCCGCCGTGAGCAGCGCCTCGATCGCGCCATCGGTCAGCAGCGGACACAGCGCAAACGAGAGATTCGCCGAGTTGAGCATCTCCACGCACGGCGTGCCGACGAGTTTGGGCAAACCCTGTCCTTCGTATTCCTGAGGATGCTGCACGCCTTGCCAGCCGCCCGCCACATATTGACGAAACGCCTCGGCGAAACCGGGCGACGCGTGCACTTCGCCGTCGTCCCAATGACTCGGATGGCGATCGCCTTCGGCATTGAGCGGCGCGAGCACTTCGCCGCAGAGCTTCGCGGCTTCGTGCAGCACCGCTTCGACGGTCTCGGGCGTGGCGTCCTCGCCGCCGGGCAGCGCGGCGATCTCGTCGAGCCCGGCCAGCTCCTTCATCACGAACAGCATGTCGCGTATCGGTGCGTCGTACATGTCAGTCTCCCCCTTCATCCGCTGATGAACGAAAAAAGGGGCGCACGCGGCGCCCCTTTTCTGTGTCAGACGTCATGCGATGCAGGCGTCTGTGATTCGCGTCTCGAATTCGCGATGCTTAGCCGAGCTCGTTGACGAGTTCCGGCACGACCGTGAACAGATCGCCGACGAGGCCGTAATCGGCCACGCTGAAGATCGGCGCTTCTTCGTCCTTGTTGATCGCGACGATGGTCTTCGAGTCCTTCATGCCGGCCAGATGCTGGATCGCACCCGAAATGCCGACCGCGATGTAAAGCTGCGGCGCGACGATCTTGCCGGTCTGACCGACCTGATAGTCGTTCGGCACGTAGCCTGCGTCGACTGCGGCGCGCGAGGCGCCGAGCGCGGCGTTCAGCTTGTCGGCGAGCGGCTCCAGCACCTTCGTGTAGTTCTCGCCGCTGCCCAGACCGCGGCCGCCCGAGACGATGATCTTCGCGCTCGTGAGTTCCGGACGGTCGAGCTTCGTGACTTCACGGCCGACGAATTGCGCCTTGCCGCTGTCCGCTGCCGCGTCGATCTTCTCGACCGGCGCGCTGCCGCCTTCGGCTGCGACCGGATCGAACGCCGTCGTACGCACCGTGATGACCTTGACCGGATCAGCCGATTGCACCGTGGCGATCGCGTTGCCGGCGTAGATCGGACGCTCGAACGTGTCGGCGCTGTCGACGGCCGTGATGTCCGAGATCTGCGCGACGTCGAGCTTCGCGGCGATACGCGGCGTGACGTTCTTGCCCGCTGCCGTCGCCGGCGCGAGGATGTGCGAGTAATTCTTCGCGATCGACAGCACCGTGGCTTCGACGTTTTCCGCGAGACCCTGTGCGAGCTGCGGCGCGTCGGCCAGAATGACCTTCGCGACGCCCGTGATCTTCGCCGCTGCATCGGCAGCCGCTTGCGCGTTGTGGCCCGCGACCAGCACGTGCACGTCGCAGCCAATCTTCTGTGCAGCCGACACCGCGTTCAGCGTCGCGGCCTTGATCGACTGATTGTCGTGTTCAGCAATAACCAGATTCGTCATTTTTTCTCGCTCCTCACAGCACCTTGGCTTCGGTCTTCAGCTTCTCGACCAGCGTCTTCACGTCGGCGACCTTCACGCCGGCGCTGCGCTTGGGCGGCTCCGAAACCTTCAGCGTCTTCAGACGCGGCGTCACGTCCACGCCGAGATCTTCCGGCTTGATCGTTTCCAGCGGCTTCTTCTTCGCCTTCATGATGTTCGGCAGCGTGACGTAGCGCGGCTCGTTCAGGCGCAGATCCGTCGTGACCACCGCGGGCAGCGCGAGCGACAGCGTTTCCGCGCCGCCGTCGACTTCACGCGCGACCGTGGCCTTGCCGTCGGCGACCGTGATCTTCGAGGCGAAGGTCGCTTGCGGCAGGTCCGCCAGCGCGGCGAGCATCTGGCCGGTCTGGTTCGAATCGTCGTCGATGGCCTGCTTGCCGAGGATGACGAGTTGCGGCTGTTCCTTGTCGACGAGCGCCTTGAGCAGCTTCGCGACAGCCAGCGGCTGAAGGTCTTCGTTCGACTCGATCAGGATCGCGCGGTCGGCGCCGATCGCCAGCGCCGTGCGCAGCGTTTCCTGCGCTTGCGCGACGCCTGCGGACACAGCGATCACTTCGGTCGCGACACCCGCTTCCTTCAGACGAACGGCCTCTTCGACGGCGATTTCGTCGAACGGGTTCATCGACATTTTCACGTTCGCAATGTCGACGCCCGTGCCGTCCGACTTCACACGAACCTTCACGTTGTAATCGACTACGCGTTTGACAGGCACAAGGACTTTCATTCACATGCTCCGAAGTTACGAATACGTCAACCTGGCGGACATTATAGCGACAGCCCCGAAGGACGCCGCTTGCCGCCAGCATTTTTCCCGCACGATCCACTACCTGCGCGCTACTTGCGCGGCGCGGCCGGCAGTCGCGAATATCGCTAGCGAACGATCGTGCGATTTTATGTCGGAAAAAACCCGGGCTTCAAGCCCGGGTTCCGACTGAATTCTCTATCTAATCCGTCTGCCCGGGGTTCACCACGACGCGATCACCGCGCCGCCGAACTTCTGTTCGATGTACTGCTTCACTTCCGGCGAGTGATACGCCGCCACCAGCTTGGCCGCCCAGGGCTTGTTGCGATCGGCCTCGCGGATCGCCAGCACGTTCACGTACGGGCCTTTCGGATCCTCGATCGCGATCGCGTCCGCCTTCGGCTTGAGCCCCGCTTCCATCGCGAAGTTCGTGTTGATCGCGGCGGCGTCCACGTCGTCGAGCGAACGCGGAATCTGTGCCGCATCCAGTTCGACGATCTTCAGCTTCCTGGGGTTATCCACGATGTCGAGCGGCGTGGCCTTCAAACCCGCGCTCTCGCGCAGCTTGATAAGGCCCTGCTTTTGCAGCAGCAACAGCGCGCGACCGCCATTGGTCGGATCGTTCGGCACCGCAATCCGCGCGCCCGGCTTGAGCTCCGCGAGCGTCTTCACCTTCTTCGAGTAGATGCCCATCGGGAACGTGACCGTGTCGGCGAGCTTCACGAGCTTGTAGCCGCGGTCCTTCACCTGCGCATCGAGATATGGCTGATGCTGGTAGCTGTTCGCATCGAGATCGCCGCCCGCGAGCGCCGCATTCGGCTGCACGTAGTCGGAGAACTCCACGATCTTGATCGTGAGACCGTTCTTCGCGGCCACGCGCTTGACCACTTCCATCACCTGCTCGTGCGGGCCGCCGGTGACGCCCACCTTGATGGTTTCGTCGGCGTGCGCCGCGAGCGGCGCGCACAGCGGGGCGATCAGCGTTGCCGCGCCGAGCGCGCTCGCCAGCCGGATCATGAAGCGTCGTTGCATGGCCAAACCTTTGTCTCGTGGAAGGTGATCGACGAGCCGCGAGCAAGCAGGTCGCGCGCGGCCGGGCGACGGTTACCGCTGGTTTTGAGGCTTACTTATCGCTTGTTTGTGGCTTATTTGTGGCTCAGACGCCGCACGAGCCAGTCGCCAAACGACTGCACGAGCTGCACGAACACGATCAGCACGACCACCACGAGCAGCATCACTTCGGGTTCGAAGCGCTGATAACCGTAGCGGATGCCGAGGTCGCCCAGACCGCCGCCGCCGATCGCACCCGCCATCGCCGAATAGCCGACGAGCGAGATGAACGTGATCGTGAGACCCGCCACCACGCCGGGCAGCGACTCGGGCAGCAGCACCTTGAAGACGATCTGGCGCGTGCTCGCGCCCATCGACAACGCGGCTTCGATCAGCCCGCGATCGACTTCGCGCAGCGCGGTTTCCACCAGACGCGCGATGAACGGCGCGGCCGAAATGGTCAGCGGCACGATGGCGGCCGCCGTGCCGATCGACGAACCCACCACGACGCGCGTGAACGGAATCACGGCCACCAGCAGGATGATGAACGGCGTCGAGCGCACCGCGTTGACGATCACGCCCATCGCGCGATTGACGGCGAGGTTCTGCAGCACGCCGTTGCGGTCGGTCAGATAGAGCAGCACGCCGAGCGGCAGGCCGATGGCCGCGCCAACCAGTCCGGAAATGCCCACCATGATGAGCGTCTCCCAGAACGACTGGACGAACATATCGAACATTTCACTCCACATGGGACAGCTCCTCCACCACCACACCCTGCTCGCGCAGCCACGTAATCGCCTGCGCGACCTTCACCGGATCGCCGCCCGCGAGCACCGCGAGCGAGCCGAACGCCTGCCCCTGGATCTCGTCGATCTGGCCGTGCAGGATGTTGAAATCGAGTTCGAAGCGGCGGATCGTTTCCGACAGCACCGGCTGATCGACGCCCGTGCCCGTGAAGGCGAGGCGCAGCAGATGCGCGTTGCCCTTCGCGAGACGCTCGGTCACGCGCGCCTTGAGCGCGGGCGGCAATTCCTGCGCGATCACGTCGCCGAGCAGCGCGCGCGTGACTTCGTGACGCGGCTGCAGGAACACGTCGATCACCGGACCGCTTTCCACCACGCGGCCCGCGTCGAGTACGGCCACGCGGTCGCAGACCTGTTTGATCACTTCCATCTGGTGCGTGATCATCACGACCGTGAGCTTGAGCTCGCGATTGATCTTGCGCAGCAGGTCGAGAATCGCGCGCGTGGTTTCCGGATCGAGCGCGGAGGTGGCTTCGTCGGAAAGCAGCACTTTCGGCTTGCTCGCCAGCGCGCGCGCGATGCCCACGCGCTGCTTCTGGCCGCCGCTGATCTGCGACGGATAACGGTCTTTCTGCGCCGTGAGGCCGACGAGTTCGAGCAGCGGCAGAACCGTCGCCTCGATTTCGGCGCGCTTCATGCCCGCGAGTTCGAGCGGCAGCGCCACGTTGTCGAACACCGTGCGCGACGAAAGCAGGTTGAAGTGCTGGAAAATCATGCCGATCTCGCGGCGCGCCTCGCGCAGTTGCGCGTTCGGCAGCGACGTGAGCGTGCGACCGTTGACGACGATATCGCCCTCGGTCGGCCGCGTCAGCAGGTTGATGGTGCGCACGAGCGTGCTTTTGCCCGCCCCGCTACGGCCGATAATGCCGAAGACCTCGCCCTGCGGAATCGTCAGATTGACGTTATGCAGCGCTTCGATCCAGCCTTGTGGGCCCGCGAAGCGCTGGGAAACGTTTCGAATTTCGATCATGGAAAAAACGAAACGGCGGGCGTGCCGCGCGCCGCCCGTGCACGCGATCGCCTGGATCGCCTGTACGCGTCGCGCCGGCAGACAGCCGCCGTTTGCTGGTCTGGAGTCAACTTGACATTTTACCCTGGCGAGCCAAATTCCTTTTAATAATCCATTTCGATAAATTCATTACTGAATTTCATTAGAGTCCCGGCGCGGCAAAAAGCACGGAAAGCTCGATGAAACCGCGGCTACACTCTGCCGTCAGACAAAAACTTACAACGACGAGAGAGACAGCGCAGATGGAGACGACCCAACCGATCAACGCCGCGCAAGCCGCGGCGCGCCTGCCCGACACGGTGACGCTGCGCACCCACGACGGCGCCGAACTGCCGCTCTACGCCTGGCGCACGCGCGGGACGCCGCCGCGCGCCGCCATCGCGCTGGTTCACGGCCTCGCCGAACACGCGCAGCGCTACGCCGCGCTCGCGGCGCGCCTGAATGCCGCGGGCGTCGATGTCTACACGATCGACCTGCGCGGTCACGGACGCGCGAGCGGCCGGCGCGCCTGGATCAACCGCTTCGACGAATATCTGGACGACGCTCACGCGCTGATCGCGCACGCGGGCGCGCAATGCGCCGCGCGCCGCACGCCGCTCTTTCTGATGGGCCACAGCATGGGCGGCGCGATCGCCGCGCTCTATGCGATCGAGCGCGCGCCGCAAGGCGGCGTGCCGCTCGCGGGGCTCTTGCTGTCGAGCGCCGCGCTCGCGCCCGGCCGCGACGTGCCGCAGTGGATGATCGCTGCGAGCCGCGTGATGAGCGCCGTCTGGCCGCGTTTCCCGGCGATGAAGATCGATGCCGCCCTGCTCGCACGCGACGCCGCCGTGGTGCAGGCCAATCGCGCCGATCCGCTCGTGCACCACGGCGCGATTCCGGCGCGCACAGGCGCGGAGTTGCTGGAAGCGATGAAGCGTATCGAAGCGGGCCGCGCGCAGCTGCGCCTGCCCGTGCTGATCTGGCACGGCACCGAAGACAAGCTCACGGAACCCGACGGCAGCCGCGCATTCGGCGCGCACGTGGGGTCGCCGGACCGCACGCTCACGCTCTACGAGGGCAGCTATCACGAAACGCTCAACGATCTGGATCGCGAGCGCGTGATCGCGTCGATGCTGGAATGGATCGAACGCCATTGCTGAGGCGGCGTTCGACTTTGACGTTCGACCTTACTTCGCGCCGCGCTTGTCGATGAAGGCCTGCACGCCGTCGAGCGCCGGGTCCGTCATCATGTTGCACGCCATGGTCTGCCCGGCGAGCTGATACGCGGCCTCGATGCCCATTTCGAGTTGCCGGTAGAACAGGCCCTTGCCCGCCGCCACCGCCTCGCGCGGCTTCGCGCAAATGCTCGCGGCGAGCGCCGTCACTTCTGCGTCGAGCGCATCGGCGGGCACGACGCGGTTCACGAGCCCTTCACGCAGCGCCTTTTGCGCGTCGATGAACTCGCCCGTCATCAGCATTTCGAAGGCCGCCTTGCGCGACACGTTGCGCGTGAGCGGCACCGAAGGCGTCGAGCAGAACAGCCCGAGATTGATGCCCGATACGGCGAAGCGCGCGGAATCGGCGGCCACGGCGAGATCGCACATCGCCACGAGCTGACAGCCCGCCGCGGTGGCGACGCCATGCACGCGCGCGATCACGGGCTGCGGCATCGACTGGATCGCGAGCATCATCTTCGAGCAGCGCGCGAACAACTGCTTGTAGTAGTCGAGCGACGGCGCGGCGCGCATTTCCTTGAGATCGTGGCCCGCGCAGAACGCGCGCCCCGTCGCCGCGATCACCACCACGCGCGCGTCCGAGCGTGCGAGCGCGGCGAGTTCGGTGTGCACGGCGTCGATCAGCGCTTCGGAAAGCGCATTGAACGCATCGGGACGATTGAGCGTGAGGCGCGCGACGCCGGGCACGCCGTACGCATCGTGCTCGACCTCGACGAGCGGCGCATGTTCGCGAGAAGCCTGCGAAGCCTCAGCGGCAGACGAAGACGACGACTCAACGGCAGCAGCACACATGACGCGACACTCCTTCAAACGTTGAAGCGGTTGAGCGGATCAGATCCCCGCCAGCACGCGCAGATGCGCCACGACGCTGCGCCCGAGCGCGGAGAGGTTATAGCCGCCTTCGAGACAACTCACGATGCGCCCTTTCGCATGGCGGTTCGCGATATCGCAGATCTGTTCGGTGATCCACGCGTAATCGTCTTCGACGAGGCCCATATTGCCGAGATCGTCTTCGCGGTGCGCATCGAAACCCGCCGAGACGAACACCATTTCCGGCTTGAATTCGTTCAGGCGCGGCAGCCACAGAATGTCGATCGCCTCGCGCACTTCCATGCCCTTGGTGCGCGCCGCCATCGGCACGTTGACCATGTTGCGCGCCTGCTGGTCGGCGCCCGAAAACGGATAGAACGGATGCTGGAAGATGCTGCACATGAGCACGCGATCGTCGCTGGCGAACGCGGCCTCGGTGCCGTTGCCGTGATGCACGTCGAAGTCGATGACGGCCACGCGCGACAGCCCATGCACGTCGAGCGCATGACGCGCGGCCACGGCGACGTTGTTGAAGAAGCAAAAGCCCATCGCACGCGCGGGTTCGGCGTGATGGCCGGGCGGACGCACGCTGCAGAACGCGTTCTCGTAGCGGCCGGCGAGCACGGCGTCGGTGGCGGCGACGGCCGCGCCCGCGGCGCGCAGCGCGGCCTGCCACGTGTGCGGATTCATCGAGGTGTCGGGGTCGATCGCCGCATAGCCTTCCTGCGGCGAGAGCGCACGCAGATAGTCGATATGCGCCTGCGTATGCACGCGCAGCAGCGCCGATTCTTCGGCAAGCGGCGCGGAGGTGTCGTGCTCGATCAGCGATTCGATACGGCTCGCGATGAGCTGGTCTTCGATGGCCTGCAAACGTGCGGGGCATTCGGGATGCCACTCGCCCATTTCGTGCAACAGGCAGTCGGGATGCGAAAAAAAGCCGGTCGTCATGTGTCGTGCTGGCCGCCGCGCGCGCCGGGACGCACGCCGCGGGTCTCCTTCAGGTCTTTCGTCGGGGTTCGCTGCGCGGGACTGCAATTCTTCCCAAACTTCGTGCGGCTTGTGGTGTGCCGCCTGCTTCTTGCCTTACTTAGTGCCTTACTTCGTCTCTTGCTTCCTGCCACCATGCTGCGCCCGCGATCGTGCGCGGGCAGTCATCACGTTACCACAGCGCACCCGCGCCAATGCGCGCTCCCGGCACGCCCAAGGCCGTTTCACGCAAGGTGCTCGGGTATACTGCCCGGGATTACGTTCTCTCCTGCCCGACCTACCCGCCTCCCATGACGCTCAAGTCCGCCCTGCCTGCTTGCCGCCACGTCCGCCTCACGTCTTTCGCCCTTGCACTGTGCGCCGCGTCGGCGTTCTGGGGCGGTGCGGCGCACGCGCAGACGGCCTCGCCCGACGCACTGAGCCCGCAACACGCGCCGCTCACGCTCGCCCAGGCCCAGCCGCAGACCGTGCCGCAAACGCAGCCGCAAACGCAGCCGCAAGTTCAGGCGCAGCCGCAGCAAACGCAGCCTCAAGCTTCGTCGCAGGGGCAAACGTTTGAAGAGGAGATCATCCCGCAGCGCTACGCGAACAATCCGAATGTCGACGCCTTCATCAACGACATGGTCGCGCGCTACGACTTCAACAGCGACGCGCTGCACGCGCTGTTCTCGAGTGCGAGCTATTCGGCCACGGCCGTGAAGCTCGTCACGCCCTCGCCCACGCCGAGCGCGAAAAACTGGCGCTCGTATCAGGCGCGTTTTCTCGATGCAGTGCGCATCAACGCGGGCGTGCGTTTCTGGCGTGCGAATCAGGCCACGCTGCAGCGCGCCGCCGATCAGTTCGGCGTGCCGCCCGAGGTGATCGTCGGCATCATCGGCGTGGAAACGATTTACGGGCGCTACATGGGCAACTTCCGTGTGCTCGACGCGCTCACCACGCTCGCTTTCGATTATCCGGATACGCCGAACCGCGCCGACCGCATGGCAACGTTCCGCAAGAATCTCGAGGACTATCTGGTCTGGACGCGCGACGCGCAGATCGACCCGTCGTCGGTGCTCGGCTCGTACACGGGCGCGATCGGCATCCCGCAATTCCTGCCGAGCAGCATCGTGCAGTACGCCGTCGATTACGAGGGCAACAATCACATCGATCTGCGCAACAGCACGCCGGACGCCATCGGCAGCGTCGCGAACTATCTGAAGCAGAACGGCTGGGAGCCGGGTCGCCCGGTGGTCTGGAAGATCGCGAAGGACGCGGGCAGTCTCGGCATCGCGCAGGCGGCCGCCGACGGCAAGCCGGAACCGCGCTGGCCGCTCGTGCAGCTGCTGCGCTCGGGCCTCGTGCTCAACGAGCCGAACATCGACATCGCTGCGGAAGGCGGCACGCCGGTCACCGTCATCGACCTGCCTACGCCCGGCCGTCCGACCGAGTACATGCTCGGCCTGAAGAACTTCTATGTGCTCACGCGCTACAACCGCAGCTTCTTCTACGCACTCGCGGTGTATCAGCTCGGCGAGCGCGTGAAGGCGCAGATGCTCGCGACGCAGCCGAACGTGGGCACGGGTCCGGCGCTGAACACCCCGAACGCGACGCAGTAAGCGCCGCTCGGCACCTCACCACGCGTCACAAAACACAACGGGCGGCCTGTCGCAAACAGGCCGCCCGTTTTTCATTCTGTGCGCGCGCGGACCGCGCGGCGGATTCGCTTACGCCGGGAACACGCCCGTCGACAGATAGCGGTCGCCGCGATCGCAGACGATGAACACGATCGTCGCGTTCTCGACCTGACGCGCGATGCGCATGGCCACTTCGCACGCGCCACCCGACGAGATGCCCGCGAAAATACCTTCGACCGAGGCAAGGCGGCGCGCCATCGCTTCGGCTGCGGCCTGGCTCACGTTCTCCACGCGATCGACGCGACTGCGGTCGAAAATCTTCGGCAGATAGGCTTCGGGCCACTTGCGGATGCCCGGAATGCGCGAGCCGTCTTCAGGCTGCGCGCCGACGATCTCGATCGCCGTGCTCTGTTCCTTCAGATACTGCGACGTGCCCATGATGGTGCCCGTCGTGCCCATCGATGAAACGAAGTGCGTGATGCGCCCTTCCGTGTCGCGCCAGATTTCCGGGCCCGTGGTCTCGTAGTGCGCGAGCGGATTGTCCGGGTTCGCGAACTGGTCGAGGATGATGCCCTTGCCGTCGCGCTGCATCTGTTCGGCGAGATCGCGCGCGTATTCCATGCCGCCCTTGACCGGCGTCAACAGGATTTCCGCGCCGTAGGCGGCCATGCTCTGACGGCGCTCGACCGAGAGGTCCTCGGGCATGATCAGCACCATCTTGTAGCCGCGGATCGCCGCAGCCATGGCGAGCGCGATGCCCGTGTTGCCGCTCGTGGCTTCGATCAGCGTGTCGCCGGGCTTGATGCGGCCGCGTTCCTCGGCCTTGTGGATCATGGACAGCGCCGGGCGGTCCTTCACCGAACCCGCCGGATTGTTGCCTTCCAGCTTCGCCAGCACGACGTTGTTGCGGGCGCGGATTTCATCGTCCGGGAGACGAACGAGCTGCACGAGCGGCGTGTTGCCGATCGTGTCTTCAATAGTCTTGTAGGGCATAGTGAATAGTGAGGCGCAATGACGTGCGATTGTGCGAATACGTGATCGTTCGATTCTAAACCACGCGGCCAACCCTCGCCGACTAGCCCTGACATCGGTGGGGATGGAAAAACTGGGGATTCGGTGAGGATTCGGGCAGCGCTGCAAAAAGCCCGCGGCGCAAGCCGCGGGTCAATGTCGCCGAAGCGACACCTGAAGGAACCGCTCATCCCTGTTCTGCGAAGTCGCGCACGCCGTGGCGCACCGGCTCGGGCGCACGCGACCCCACGCGAATCTACACTGCGGCAGCGTGACCCTACTTCTTGACGGCGACGGTAGCCGGCTGCGGCGCTGCGTTCTTGCCTTGCGCGTTCGGTGCGCTCTGCGCGCCCTTCGCGCCTTGCGCCGCAACGGCAGCCTGCCCGTTCGCGGGACCGACCGACAATCCTTCGGCCTGCAAACGTTCGACGGTGTGGCCGCCAAGCCCCTTCACGCGCTTGCCGAGATCGGACGCGTCCTTGAACGGACCGTGCGCGCCGCGCTCGTCGAGAATGGCCTTGGCCCGCGCGGGACCGATGCCCTTGATGCCGCGCAGCGCATCTTCATTGGCAGTGTTGACGTCCACGGCCGCGAAGGCCTGGCCGAACGCGGCGACGAGCGCGACCGCGGCGAGAAGCTTCTTGAACATGCTGGATCTCCCTTGTGCCGTCGCCGGCGACCATCGCCGGCGAGGAGAGTCCAGTTTAGGGAGCAACGATCGCGCGTTACACCTGGCCAGACAGCCAACGTACGTAACGATCGACACCTTCCTGCACCGTCAGGAACGGCGCGTCGTAGCCCGCTGCGCGCAGCTTCGACTGATCGGCCTGCGTGAAGCACTGATACTTGCCGCGCAGCGCATCCGGGAACGGAATGTACTCGATCAGCCCTTCCTTCACCTGCTCCGCGAGCGAGAGCGCCGGCTTACCTTCGAGCGCGCGCAGCGTGTTCACCACGCTCGTCGCGATGTCGTTGAACGGTTGCGCGCGGCCGCTGCCCAGATTGAAGATGCCGCTCTTTTCCGGATGATCGAAGAAGAACAGGTTCACCTTCACCACGTCTTCCACCGACACGAAATCGCGCGTCTGCTCGCCCGGCGCGTAGCCGTTGTACTCGCCGAACAGCTTCACGCGGCCTTCGGCACGGAACTGGTTGAAGTTGTGAAACGCCACCGACGCCATGCGCGCCTTGTGCGTTTCGCGCTGACCGTACACGTTGAAGTAGCGGAAGCCCGCGATCTGGCTTTGCGCCTTCGGCAGCACGCGGCGGATCACCTGGTCGAACAGGAACTTCGAATAGCCGTACACGTTGAGCGGCGCTTCCACGTCGCGCTCTTCGACGAAGCGGCTCGAGCCGCCGTAAATCGCCGCCGACGACGCATACAGAAACTGCGTGCCCTGCGCGAGACACGCGTCGAGCACCGCGCGGCTGTAGCGGAAGTTGTTGTCCATCATGTAGCGGCCGTCGGTTTCCATCGTGTCCGAACAGGCGCCTTCATGGAACACCGCGCGCACCTTGCCGAAGTCGCCGCGCGCGAAGCGCTCGACGAACTCGGTCTTGTCGATGTAGTCGTCGATTTCGCAATCGACCAGATTCTTGAATTTGTCGGCGCGCGTGAGGTTATCGACGGCGATGATGCGATCTTCGCCGCGTTCGTTGAGCGCCTTGACGATGTTGCTGCCGATAAAGCCGGCCGCGCCGGTGACGATGAGGGTCATGGTAGTTCTGCGCAGAGGAGTTCACGCGGGACCGGCAAAACTCTCCGAAGCCGGCCCGGGGATGCGTCCGTCACGCGACAGCCTGGTGGCCGCCGCGCGCGGCACGTCATTGAAAGAGTTCGTCGTAGTCGACGGTGGCCGTACCGAGCTTGCCGACCACGATACCGGCGGCGCGATTCGCGAGCGCGACGCCTTCGACGAGCGAGAGGCCCGCGCCCAGCGAGACCGCGACGGTCGCGATGACGGTGTCGCCGGCGCCCGAGACATCATACACTTCGCGCGCGACAGCCGGCGCGTGCAGCACGCCCTCTTCGGAAAAGAGCGTCATACCCTCTTCCGAGCGCGTGAGCAGCAGCGCGTCGAACTGCAATTCGTGGCGCAGTTTCGTCACACGCGCGAGCAGGTCGTCTTCCGACTTCCAGGTGCCGACCACTTCGCGCAGCTCCGCGCGATTCGGCGTAATGACGCTCGCGCCGCGATAGCGCTCCCAGTCGTCGCCCTTCGGGTCGACCAGCACCGATTTGCCCGCCGCGCGCGCGGTCGAGATCATCTGCGTGACGTGCGTGAGGCCGCCCTTCGCGTAATCCGACATCAGGATCACGTCATGCGACGGCAGCAGCGCGTCGAAGCGCGCGAGGCCGGCGAGCAGCGCCTCGTGCGCGGGCGTGTTTTCGAAGTCCACGCGCAGCAGCTGCTGCTGGCGCGACAGCACGCGCAGCTTGATGGTGGTGGGCAGCGCGGGATCGCGTTCGAGATACGCGTTCACGTTGCTCTCGCCGAGCAGCGTGACGATGCGCTCGCCCGGCTCGTCGTGACCAACCACGCACAGCAGGCCCGCCTGCGCACCCAGCGCCGCAGCATTGCGCGCGACGTTGGCCGCGCCGCCGAGACGGTCTTCCTGGCGCTGCACGTGCACGACCGGCACCGGCGCTTCCGGCGAAATGCGGTTGACGTCGCCGAACCAGTAACGGTCGAGCATCACGTCGCCGACCACGAGCACACGCGAGCGCGCGAACTGCGCGCGCGGCACGGCCTGGACTTCGGGCGCGAGCGCCGCGCTGTCGGTCATGGCGTCAGACTGCGGCCGGGTTTGCGTGTTTGACATGGGGCCGCCCAATCGAGTGATAGTCGAAACCGAGCTCCGCCATCGCGTCGGGCTCGTACAGATTACGTCCGTCGAAGATGCGCGGGGTCTTCAACTGTTCCTTCAGGAATTCGAAGTCCGGCGCCTTGAACGCCGTCCATTCGGTGACGACCACGAGCGCGTCGGCGCCCGTCAGCGTGTCGTCCTGGCTCGCCGCGAACGTCAGGCGCGCCTGCAGTTCGGGCGCGCTCGCCAGATCCAGCGCGAACACGCGACGCGCTTCTTCCGTCGCGACCGGATCGTACGCCGACACCGTCGCGCCACGGCGCAGCAGCTCGGCGATCAGACGGCGGCTCGGCGCCTCGCGCATGTCGTCGGTGTTCGGCTTGAACGCGAGACCCCAGACCGCGAAATGCTTGTCCTTGAGGTCCTCGCCCAGCGACTGGACGATCTTGTTCACGAGCACGTCCTTCTGGCCGTCGTTGACGTCCTCGACCGCCTCGAGAATGCGCAGGTTCTGGCCCGACTCCGCAGCCGTGCGGATCAGCGCCTGCACGTCCTTCGGGAAGCACGAGCCGCCGTAGCCGCAACCGGCGTACAGGAAGTGATAGCCGATGCGCGGGTCCGAACCGATGCCGCGACGCACCGACTCGATATCGGCGCCGACGCGGTCGGCCAGATTCGCCATTTCGTTCATGAACGAAATGCGCGTGGCCAGCATCGCGTTGGCCGCGTACTTGGTGAATTCGGCCGAGCGCACATCCATGTAGATCGTGCGTTCGTGATTGCGGTTGAACGGCGCGTAGAGGCGCTTGATCTTCTCGCGCGCGACTTCGCCATTGGCGTCCTCGTCGATGCCGATAATGATGCGGTCCGGACGCATGAAGTCGTCCACGGCCGCGCCCTCTTTCAGGAATTCGGGGTTCGAGACCACCGAGAAGCGCTGCGCGTCGCTCGCGCCGAGGCCACGCTTGGCGAGCTCTTCGGCGATCACGGCCTGCACGCGCTGCGCCGTGCCGACGGGCACCGTCGACTTGTCGACGATCACCTTGAAGCCGGTCATGTGGCGGCCGATGCTGCGGGCCGCTTCGAGCACGTATTGCAGGTCCGCCGAGCCGTCTTCGTCGGGCGGCGTGCCGACGGCGATGAACTGCACTTCGCCGTGCTCGACGCTCGCGGCGACGTCGGTGGAAAACGTGATGCGGCGCGCCTTGCGGTTACGCTGAATGAGCTCGAGCAGACCCGGCTCATGGATCGGCACGCCGCCGTTGTTCAGGATGTCGATCTTGCGCGGATCGACGTCGAGGCAGAACACGTCGTGACCGATTTCGGCAAGGCACGCCCCGGTGACGAGGCCAACATAGCCGGTACCGATAATGGTGATTTTCATACGCGCTCCGGTAACAGATTCGGATTGAGGTAATGCGTGCGCGGCGGCGCGTCAGCTGGAAGCCGGAATCGGCTCGACGCGGCGCGGCGCGTAGGTTTCCCACCCGCTGCAGCCAGGGCACTGCCAGTAGAACAGGCGCGCCCGGAAGCCGCAGTTCTGGCAGGTGTAGCGCGGCAGGTTCTTGGTGCGCTGCTGGATCAGCTTGCGCATGAGTTCGAGTTCGCTGCGGCGCGGCTCTTCGGCCGTCGCCTGTTGCGCTTCGAGCAGACGCGTCATGCCGGCGAGATTCGGCGACTTCTGCATCTGCGTGCGCGCGAGCGTGTGCGCCGCTTCGGGACCGCTCAGCTCCGACACATATTTATAGGCCACATCGAGCAGATCGTTCGACGAATGGCGATCGACCCACTCCATGAGCAACTGCGCGCCGTCGTGCGCGCGGCAGAGCGCCTCGTAGCCCTTCATGACCTTTTCGGCCACGAGCGGCAGATAGGCGGGGTTCTGCGCTTCGACGCGCTGCCACTGCACGAGCGCCGACTCCCAGTTGCCGCTGGCCGCATCGACATCGCCCGCGAGAATGGTCGCGCGCACGTTGTGCTCGTTCGCCTTGAGCGCGAGGCCGAGCTGACGGCGCGCTTCGTCGGGCTTCTTCTGCTGCAGCGCTTCCTGCGCGAGTTCGCAATGGAACTGCGCGATCTCGACGCCGAGCGACGGCGTGCCCATCGTTTCGAGGTGGCGCGCGGTGTCGATCGAACGATTCCAGTCCTTCTCGATCTCGTAGATCGTCAGCAGCGCGCGCTGCGCGCCCTGCGCGTAATCGCCCGACTTGAGCGTGCTGAAGGTTTCCTCGGCGCGGTCGAGCATGCCGGCCTTCAGGAAATCCTGACCCAGCTCATAAAGCGCGTGATCGCGCTCGTTCACGGGCAGATCGGCGCGCGACAACAGATTCTGGTGCACGCGGATCGCCCGGTCGGTTTCGCCGCGGCGGCGGAACAGGTTACCGAGCGCGAAGTGCAGCTCGACCGTTTCCGGATCGAGCTTGGCGACTTCGATGAACGCGTCGATGGCCTTGTCGGGCTGCTCGTTGAGCAGGAAATTCAGGCCGCGGAAATACGAGCGCGGCAGGTTGGCGCTTTCGGACAGCAGCGCCTTGAGGTCGTAGCGCGACGCCATCCAGCCGAGTGCGAAAGCCACGGGAATGACGAGGAGCCACCAGAAATCGAGATCCATGCGAGCGATGGTGAGAGGTAATCAAGCCGCGCGCCCGGGCAGACGCGCAGCGGCAAATCGATCAGATGAGCGGCGGCAGCGGCGGCTCCGCCACCACGGCAGGCGTTTCGCGCGCGGTGCGCAGCTCGCGCTTGAGGCGGCCGTTCTCCATGCGCAGCCGGAAAATCGCGGGCAGCGCGGACAGCAGGCCGGCCAGCAGACCGACGACGAAAAACGCGAGGCCGATCAGAATGAGCGGAGCCTGCCACGAATATCCGGCAAGAAAGTTCAGCGTCGCGGTTTGCGTGTTGGCGAGTGCGAGCACGAGCAGCAGCACGAACACCAGCACACGGATCACCCAGGCGATCAATCTCATGAAGGATTCTCTTGGCAGTTGAACAAACCCCGGCGCCGCACGTATGTCGCCATGCATGCCGCAACGCGTGTTGCGCCGCAGCAGCGGCGCCGCCGAAGTGTCCCGTATTGTAATGGAAGGCCTCGCGCCCGCGCAGGTGGCGCGCGAACGCGCGGCGGCGCCAAAACCGCGCAGGGACATTCGCACGGACACACGCCGAGCGCCCCACGACGCCGCGGACGCGAAACCAACAGGCGAAAAAAAAGCGCCGGGCTATTAGCCCCGGCGCTTTCCGGTCCTTGCGTTCTGGCCATCTGGCATTGATTGCCGACAACCGCAAACACGGCAATAACTTGCAGCGCTTACAGATCGTCGTCCGGCTGGTCCGCTTTCAGCGGCTCGCCCGAGCGACGGTCCACACGCTCGCGCAGCTCCTTGCCCGGCTTGAAGTGCGGCACGAACTTCTCGGGCACCAGCACTTTTTCACCCGACTTCGGGTTGCGTCCGACGCGCGACGGCCGGCGGTTCAGGCCAAAGCTGCCGAAGCCTCGAATTTCGATGCGATGGCCCTTGGCAAGCGCCTCGGACATCGCATCGAGCATCGTTTTGACCGCGAAATCCGCATCCTTGAGGACAAGTTGCGGAAATCGCGTAGCCAGCTGCGCGACCAATTCAGATTTGGTCATACTTCAGCTTGCCCCCGTTTGAGGCTTACTGGTTCTGGCCGTCGAGCTTGGCCTTCAGCAGCGCGCCGAGGTTGGTCGTGCCGGTAGCAGCCGCACCCGTGTCCGACGACATGCTGCGCAGGGCTTCCTGCGTCTCAGCCGAATCCTTGGCCTTGATCGACAGGTTGATGCCACGCGACTTGCGATCGATGTTGATGATCATCGCGTTGACCTTGTCGCCTTCCTTCAGCACGTTGCGAGCATCTTCCACGCGGTCTTGCGCGATTTCCGAAGCACGCAGGTAGCCTTCGACGTCGGCGTTCAGGGTGATAACTGCACCCTTTGCGTCGACCGACTTGACCACGCCGTCAACCGTCGAACCCTTGTCGTTGACAGCAACGAAGTTGCTGAACGGGTCGCCTTCGAGCTGCTTGATGCCGAGCGAGATGCGTTCCTTCTCGACGTCGATGCCCAGAACCACGGCTTCGACTTCGTCGCCCTTCTTGTACTTGCGGACGGCTTCTTCGCCAGCTTCCGACCACGACAGGTCCGAAAGGTGAACCAGACCGTCGATGCCGCCGGGCAGACCGATGAACACGCCGAAGTCGGTGATCGACTTGATCGCGCCCTGGAGCTTGTCGCCCTTCTTGAAGTTGCGGCTGAAGTCATCCCACGGGTTCGGCTTGCACTGCTTCATGCCGAGCGAGATGCGGCGGCGGTCTTCGTCGATCTCGAGGACCATGACTTCGACTTCGTCGCCCAGCTGGACAACCTTCGACGGAGCAACGTTCTTGTTGGTCCAGTCCATTTCCGACACGTGAACCAGGCCTTCGATGCCCGATTCGACTTCGACGAATGCGCCGTAGTCGGTGATGTTCGTGACCTTACCGAACAGGCGCGTGCCCGACGGGTAACGGCGCGAGATGCCTTCCCACGGATCGTCGCCCAGTTGCTTGATACCGAGCGAAACGCGGTTCTTTTCCTGATCGAACTTGAGGATCTTGGCGGTGACTTCCTGGCCAACCGACAGGACTTCCGACGGGTGACGCACGCGACGCCATGCGATGTCGGTGATGTGCAGCAGGCCGTCGATGCCGCCGAGGTCCACGAACGCGCCGTAGTCGGTGATGTTCTTGACCACGCCGTTGACGATCGCGCCTTCCTTCAGCGTTTCGAGCAGCTTTGCGCGCTCTTCGCCTTGCGTGGCTTCGATCACTGCGCGGCGCGACAGCACGACGTTGTTACGCTTGCGGTCGAGCTTGATGACGCGGAATTCGAGCGTCTTGCCTTCGTACGGCGTCGTGTCCTTGACCGGACGCGTGTCAACCAGCGAACCCGGCAGGAACGCGCGGATGCCGTTGACCATGACGGTCATGCCGCCCTTGACCTTGCCCGTAATCGTGCCGGTCACGAGTTCGTTGTTGTCGAGAGCCTTTTCCAGCGACAGCCACGAAGCGAGACGCTTCGCCTTGTCACGCGACAGGATCGTGTCGCCGTAGCCGTTTTCCAGCGCGTCGATCGCGACGGAAACGAAATCGCCCGCCTGCACTTCCACTTCACCCGCGTCGTTCAGGAATTCTTCGAGCGGAATATAGGCTTCGGACTTGAGACCAGCATTGACGACCACGAAGTTGTGGTCGACGCGCACGACTTCGGCGGAAATCACTTCGCCGGCGCGCATGTCCTGGCGGGTCAGCGACTCTTCGAACAGAGCCGCAAAAGATTCGGTATTCGGGGTGGAGGTTTGCAGGTCGGACATAAAAATCTGGATTTGCATGGTTTCTGCTGCGCTTCCAGCCTGTTCCAGGCCGGTTGGGCGTTGAGGCCGGAGCGCTTACGCTCGTGGCACAGATGCAAAAGCCATACGGGGTTAAAGGGTTAAGACACGCCCTGCTTCCCAGCAGGGCACCACTACATTTACCGCTACTGCTGTACTGCGTTCTTACTGCGATTTACCGTGCGCATCCTGCCGCGCGGGTCGCAGTTCACTCCGCAGTTCGCTCGCTTGCTGATACCACTGCACGACCTGTTCGACCGCCTGGTCGATGGTCAGCGCCGAGGTGTCCAGCAGCTTCGCATCCGCCGCAGGCTTGAGCGGCGCGGCTGCGCGGTTACTGTCACGCGCGTCGCGCTCACGCAAATCCCGGAGCAAGTCATCCATATTAGCAGAAAATCCCTTCTGGATCAATTGCTTATACCGGCGGGCCGCGCGGGCCTCCACGCTGGCCGTCAGGAACACCTTCAGACCGGCGTCCGGGAAGATCACCGTGCCCATGTCGCGGCCGTCGGCAACGAGGCCAGGCAGCTTGCGGAAGGCCCGCTGACGAGCCACCAGCGCGGTGCGCACGGACGGATGCGCGGCGATCATCGAGGCGCGGTTGCCCACTTCCTCGGCGCGAATATCGTTCGACACGTCCACGCCGTCGAGCTGGGCCATGCCCTCACGAAACGTGATGTGGAGGTCGTCGATCAGCTTCGCCAGGCCGTCGGCATCATCGGCGGCGATCGTGTAGCGCATGCTGGCGAGCGCCGCCAGGCGATACAGCGCACCGCTGTCGAGCAGGTGAAAGCCGAGATGCGCGGCGACCAGCGTGGCCACCGTGCCTTTGCCGGAAGCGGTCGGGCCATCGATCGCGATGACGGGCGTCGGATAAAAGGGACGGGTCGATTTCATTCGGCAGCGAGACTCGGCGACTTAAAGAGATTCAAGGTTGGGCGAGCGCGAGGAAGCGCTCGAAATAATCGGGGAACGTCTTGGCGACGCACTTCGGGTCGTTGATGCGCACCGGCACGCCGCCGAGGCTCACGAGCGAGAAGCACATGGCCATGCGGTGATCGTCGTAGGTGTCGATCGCCGCGTTCGGCGTAAGTTTCTCGGGCGGACGCACGATCAGGTAATCGGGCCCTTCTTCCACGTCTGCGCCGACCTTGCGCAGCTCCGTGGCCATCGCCGCGATGCGGTCGGTTTCCTTCACGCGCCAGCTCGCGATATTGCGCAGCGTGGTCGCGCCGTCGGCGAACAGCGCGGCGACGGCGATCGTCATGGCCGCGTCGGGAATCAGGTTGAAGTCCATGTCGATGGGGTCGAGCTTGCCGTGATCGTTGCCGATCCCGCGCACCTCGATCCAGTCGTCGGCGACCGTGACGTTCGCGCCCATGCGCATGAGCGCCGCCGCGAACTCGACGTCGCCCTGAATGCTCGCGCGCCCCACGCCTTCCACGCGCAGCGGGCCGCCGCCGATGGCGCCCGCGGCGAGGAAGTACGACGCCGACGAGGCATCGCCTTCCACCATGATCTTGCCCGGCGACTGGTAACGCACGCCCGCCGGCACTTCGAAGCGATGCCAGCCGTGGCGCACGACCTTCACGCCGAAGCGCTCCATCAGCTTGATCGTGATCTCGATATAGGGCTTGGAAATCAGCTCGCCGTCCACTTCGACGATCGTCACGCCGTCCTTGGCGCGCACGAGCGGCAGCGTCATCAGCAGCGCGGTGAGGAACTGGCTCGACACGTCGCCGCGCACCTTGATCGGCGCCGTGACGTCGATCTGCGCCGGACGGATGCGCAGCGGCGGATAGCCCTCGTTCTCCTCGTAGTCGATCTTCGCGCCGATCTGGCGCAGACCGTCGACCAGATCGCCGATCGGGCGCTCGTGCATGCGCGGCACGCCGTGGATGCGGTAATCGCCGCCGTTGACCGCGAGCGCCGCCGTGAGCGGACGCACCGCCGTGCCCGCGTTCCCGAGGAAAAGGTCTGCGCGCACCGCCGTAAACGCGCCGCGCGTGCCTTGCACGACGCAGGTGTCGTCTTCGCGCTTGAGCTTCACGCCGAGCTTTTCGAGCGCGTCGAGCATCACGCGCGTGTCGTCGGAATCGAGCAGATTCGTGATCGTGGTTTCGCCTTCGGCGAGCGCCGCGAGCAGCAGCACGCGGTTCGAGATGCTCTTCGAGCCGGGCAGACGGATCGTGCCGGACGCACGGGTGAACGGTCCGAGATCGAGGTGTTCCATGACGTGTCCTGATGGTGCGGCGTGACGCGGGACTGCGTCGCGCCGCATGGCTGATGCTTGACTACTGATCGCTATCTTTGTCGCTTGCTTTGTCGCTTTACTTCGCGCCGTCCGCTTCGGGCGTCGCCTGCGCGAGCTTCTTGCCGCCGCGCTCCTGCCACGCCTCGCGCGCCGCGCGCGAGCGCGCAAACACGGTTTCGAGCGCCGCGCCGTCGCCGGCGTCGATGGCTACGCGCAGCTTCGCCAGCACTTCAGTGTAGGCGTCCAGCTCGGCGAGCAGCGCCGTGCGGTTCGCGAGACACACGTCGCGCCACATTTCGGGACTCGACGCCGCGATGCGCGTGAAGTCGCGGAAACCGCCCGCCGCGAACGAGAATTTCAGCTCGGCGTCAGGCGTATCGAGAATCTGGTCGACAAGCGCGAACGACAGCACGTGCGGCAGATGGCTCACCGACGCGAACACGCGGTCGTGCTGCGCGGCGCTCATCTGGCCGATCACGGCGCCCGTTGCGCGCCACATCGCGGCGATACGCTCCACCGCCTCCGGCGTATTTTCCGGCAGCGGACACAGCACGACGTTGCGGCCCACGTAGAGGTCGGGCAGCGCCGCCTCGACGCCGCTCGACTCGCGGCCCGCGATCGGATGGCCCGGCACGAACTGGCCGATGCGTTCGCCGAGCGCCGCACGCGCGGCGGCGATCACGTCGCTCTTGGTGCTGCCCGCATCGGTAATCAGCGTGTGCGGCTGCAGATGCGGCGCGATGCGTTCGAGCAGCGCCTGGGTCTGCGCGACCGGCGCGGCGATCAACACGATGTCGGCGCCGTCGAGCGCGGCGGCGAGCGCCGCTTCGTCGTCGAGCGTCGCGGCCGCGTCGATCACGCCGAGTTCGAGCGCGCGCGCGACCGAATGCGCACGACGGCCCACGCCGATCACCTGCCCGCGCTGACCTTGCACTGCGCCGCGTTCGCGCAGCCCGCGCGCCAGCGAGCCGCCGATCAGGCCGACACCGAAAATCACCAGTTTGCTAAAGGGAAACGCGCTCACGCCATCACCGGATCGAGAAAAAGTGGCGTGCTCATGCCGGGGCCAGACTGCGTTCGAGCGCCGCGACGAACGCGGCGTTTTCGTCGGCGAGACCGATCGTCACGCGCAGCCATTGCGGCAGTCCGTAGCCGCCGACCGGACGCACGATCACACCCTGCTTGAGCAAGCCGAGATTGACGCGCTCGCCCGCCTGATCGTCCTGACCGACGCGCACGAGCACGAAGTTGCCGTCCGACGGCACGTATTCGAGGCCCATGCGCTCGAAGGCCGCCGTGAGCGTGCGATAGCCCTCGGCGTTGAGCGCGGCGCTCTGTTCGAGAAACGCCGTGTCGCCGAGCGCCGCGACCGCCGCGGCCTGCGCGAGCGTGTTCACGTTGAACGGCTGGCGCAGACGGTTCAGCAGATCGGTCAGCGCCGGCTGCGCGATCGCAAACCCGATGCGCAGGCCCGCGAGCCCGTAAGCCTTCGAGAACGTGCGCGACACCACGAGATTCGGATAGCGGCGCACCCATGCGATCGAGTCGTAGCGCTTGTCCGCCGCGAGATATTCCGTGTAGGCCTCGTCGAGCACCACGACGACCTCGCGCGGCACCCTGGCGATGAACGCTTCGAGCGCCGTGCCGTCGATGAACGTGCCAGTCGGATTGTTCGGATTGGCGACGAAGATCAGGCGCGTGTCGTCGGCGATGGCCGCGAGCATCGCGTCGAGATCGTGGCCGTACTGCACGGCCGGCGTCACCACGTGACGCGCGCCGAGCCCTTGCGTCGCGAGCGCGTAAACCGCGAACGAATACTGCGAATAGACGATCGACTGACCGCGTTCCACGCACGCGTGCGCGGCGATTTCGAGAATATCGTTGCTGCCGTTGCCGAGCGTGATCCACTCGGGCGGCACGTCGTAACGCGCCGCGAGCGCGGCCTTCAGCTCGAACGCGTTCGAGTCCGGATAACGGCCGAGTTCGGCCGCCGCCTGCGCAATCGCACGCTGCGCCGACGCGGGCATGCCGAGCGGGTTCTCGTTCGACGCGAGCTTGACGATGCGCGCCTCGTCGAGTCCGAACTCGCGAGCGACTTCGGAAATCGGCTTGCCGGCGACATACGGCGCGATCGCGCGCACATAGGAAGGGCCGAATGGCTGGGTCATGCGTGTCTCTCCAGGGCCGCTCGCGTGCGGCGGCGCGGCATCATCGACGTGACATCGACTTGATTCAGCGAAGGCGCGCCTGCGCGCGCCGCACGAACGCTCGGCGCACTCAGCGCGAGCGCGGATACGAACCGAGAATCTTGAGGAACGCCGCCTTCTTGCCGAGCTCGTCGAGCGCGGCCGCCACGGCGGGTTCGTCGCGATGGCCTTCGAAGTCGATGTAGAAGTAGTACTCCCACGTGCCGACACGCGCCGGACGCGACTCGAAACGCGTCATCGAAACGCCGTGACGCGCGAGCGGTTCGAGCAGCTTGTAGACCGCGCCCGGCTCGTTCTTCACCGAGACGATCATCGACGTCTGATCGTGGCCCGACACGCCCGCCGGCTGCTTGCCGATCGTCACGAAACGCGTGCGGTTGTGCGGGTCGTCCTGAATCAGCGCGTTGGCGATCAGCAGGCCGTAATGCGTGGCCGCGCGCTCGCCCGCGATGGCCGCGACGGTCGGATCTTCCGCCGCGAGACGCGCGGCTTCCGCGTTGCTCGACACGGCCTGACGCTCCAGATGCGGCGCGTTCGCCGTCAGCCAGTGCTGACACTGCGCGAGCGCCTGCGGATGCGCGCACACGCGCGTCACGCCCGCGAGCTTGCCGCTTTGCGTCATCAGGTTGTGCTGGATCGGCAGCGCGATTTCGCCGCCGATCGAGAGCTGCGTCTGCAGGAACAGGTCGAGCGTGCGCGACACTGCGCCCTCGGTCGAATTCTCGACCGGCACGACGCCGAATTCGGCGCTGCCCGCCTCGACCGCGCGGAACACCTCGTCGATCGACGGGCACGGCAGACCTTCGATCGACTGACCGAAGTAACCGTAGACCGCCTGTTCGCTATACGTGCCGACCGGCCCGAGATAGGCCACCGAAATGGTCTTTTCGAGCGAGCGGCTCGCGGCCATGATCTCGCGCCAGATGGCGCTGATGTGCTCGTTGCCGAGCGGGCCTGCGCTCAGGTTCTGCAGGCGTTCGATCACCTGCAGCTCGCGCTCCGGACGGAACACGGGCGCGTTGAAATGCTTCTTCACCTCGCCGACTTCGAGCGCGACAGCAGCGCGCTGGTTCAGGAGGGAGATGAGCTGCGCGTCGAGAGCGTCGATACGCTCTCGCAGCGGCTTGAGTTGGGAATTGAGTTCGTCGTCCATGCGTGAAACCGGCAATCTGAAAGGAGGCGCGCGGCGTGAGCTGCGCGCGCGGCAGGCGCCGCCCGACGCGAGGTCAGGCTTTCGCCTCGAATTCCTTCATGTACTCGACCAGTGCCTGCACTGCTTCGAGCGGCACCGCGTTGTAAATCGACGCCCGCATGCCGCCGACGGACTTGTGGCCCTTCAGCTGCACCAGCCCGCGCGCCTTCGCGCCGGCCAGGAAATCATCGTTACGTGTTTCGTCGGCGAGGAAGAACGGTACGTTCATCCGCGAGCGCGCGCGGCGCTCCACCTTGTTGATGTAGAAGCTGCTCGAATCGATCGTGTCGTAGAGCAGCTGGGCCTTCTCGATATTGCGCGCTTCGATGGCTTCGAGGCCACCCTGGCGCTTCAACCACTTGAACACGAGCCCCGCGATGTAGATCGCGTAAGTGGGCGGCGTGTTGAACATCGAATTGTTGGCGGCGACGGTCTTCCATTCGAACGCCGACGGGCAGACGGGCATCGCGCGGTCGAGCAGATCCTCGCGCACGATCACGACGGTGACGCCCGCCATGCCGATGTTCTTCTGCGCGCCGCCGTAGAGCACGCCGTATTTGGCGATGTCCATCGGTCGCGACAGGATGTGCGAGGACGCGTCCGCCACGAGCGGGATGTCGCCCAGATCGGGAATCTCGAAGGTCTCGACGCCGTCGATCGTCTCGTTCGTGCACAGGTGCACGTAAGCGGGATCGTCGGAAAGCTGCCACTCGCTCTTTTGCGGCGCATGCGTGAAACCGGCCTCGGTGCGGCCCGTGGCGGCGATGTGCGACGCGCCGTACTTGAGCGCTTCCTTCTGCGACTTCTGCGACCACGAACCCGTGATGACGAAGTCCGCGCGCGGCTTCGAGCCGAACAGGTTCAGCGGCACGATGGCGTTTTCGCCGATGCCGCCGCCTTGCAGAAAGAGGATCTGATGGCTCGCGGGAACCTGCATCAGTTCACGCAGATCGAGCAGCGCTTCGCTGTGGATCTGCATGAATTCCGGCCCGCGATGGCTCATTTCCATCACGCCCATGCCGCTGCCATGCCAGTCGAGCATTTCGTCGGCGGCCTGGCGGAGCACCTCTTCCGGCAAGGCTGCCGGTCCGGCGGAGAAGTTGAAGACGCGCATCGTAAGGAGATCCCGAGGCAGGCGCGGCGGCTGAGGACACCGGGATGCGCCAGAAAAAGAAAAGGCCGTTTGCGCTGCTATCGCGCAAACGGCCATTATCGCATTGTCGCCGGGAACCCGCCAACGCGGGCTCGCCGGGGACGGCGACGCATCGTGCCCGATCGCGCCCCAAGAGAGGCGCACCGGTGATGCTGACGATGCTGACTTACTTAGCCGGCTTGACCGACGCGACTTCCTTGTCGGCCTGGTCACGCGTTGCCTTGATCGACTGCGGCATGTACTTCTGCATCAGACCGTTGACGACGTCGCGGCCAACCTGGTCTTGAACCTGGATGAACTTGCGGCCGGTCGGGCTGCGGTAGAACGAGGTCAGGTCCTTGATTTCCGACGTGCTGTAGTACTTTGCGTAAGCTTCGTACTGAGCTTGCATCGCGTCCTGCTTGAACGAGTCGGTCGCGAAGACCTGACCTGCCGAGTCAACCAGCTTCGGCACGGCGTTCTTTTGCAGCGACGGGACGGAAGCCTGCTTCTGCTTGTCCGTCATCGTCTTGTTTTCCGACAGCGCGTCCGACAGGATCGCCGGGACGAGTTGCTTGGCTTGCATCTGTGCGCTGTTGCCGATCGCGCCGACGAGCTTCTGTGCGTCGATTGCGTCGAGCAGGTCCTTGATCGCGGCTTGCTTCGCCGGATCGATCGGTGCTGCGGCAGCGGCCGGTGCCTGATCGGGCGCCTGGTTCTGGAGCGCCTGAGCCATGGCAAACGTCGGCACGAGAGCGGCCAGCAACAAAACCTGCTTGAATCGTTTTTGCATCATTACTCCCTCAGAGAAATTAATCGAACTGCCAGCCGCGCGGATCGCGGGGCGCGCCTTTCGCGCCCGCCGCCCAATCCACCCGGCGTCATTCAGCACCATCATTCAGTACCGTGGCCGCCCATCTTCGCCGTCCGGCGCCCGCGCGATTTTATACGCGAGCGCACCGGCTGGGACGCTGGACACGAAGCGGCCCGCTCACGCGGGCCGTCCTGTACTACGGGCTCAGCCTTACTCTTCGCTTTCGCCCTCGCCTTCGGCCAGATCGCCGTCGGCGTCGGCCTCGGCGACCTGCTGCAAGCCAGAGAGCTTCGTGCCTTCGTCAAGGCTGATGAGTGTAACACCTTGCGTTGCACGGCCCATTTCACGGATCTCCGAGACGCGCGTGCGGATCAGCACGCCCGTGTTGGTGATCAGCATGATCTGGGCTTCCTGGTCGACCAGCGTGGCCGCGACCACCTTGCCGTTACGCTCCGACGTCTGGATCGCAATCATGCCCTTCGTGCCGCGGCCATGACGCGTGTACTCCGTGATCGGGGTGCGCTTGCCGTAACCGTTTTCGGTGGCGGTGAGCACCGACTGCTGCTCGTCGCCGGCCACCAGCAGCGCGATGACCTGCTGGCTGTCGTCGAGCTGCATGCCGCGCACGCCGCGTGCCTCGCGGCCCATCGGACGCACGTCGTTCTCGTCGAAGCGCACGGCCTTGCCGGCGTCGGAGAACAGCATGACGTCGTGCTGACCGTCGGTGATGGCCGCGCCGATCAGGTAGTCGCCGTCGTCCAGGCCGACCGCAATAATACCCTTGCGCAGCGGGCGGCTGAAGGCTTCCAGCGGGGTCTTCTTGACGGTGCCGAGCGCCGTTGCCATGAACACGAACTTGTCGGCCGAGAACTCCTTGACCGGCAGCACGACCGTGATCTTCTCGCCGTCCTGCAGCGGGAACATATTCACGATCGGACGGCCGCGCGAGTTGCGCGAGCCCTGCGGCACTTCATACACCTTCACCCAGTACACGCGGCCACGGTTCGAGAAGCACAGGATGTGGTCGTGCGTATTGGCGATGAACAGCGTGTCAATCCAGTCGTCCTCCTTCATGGAGGTCGCCTGCTTGCCGCGACCGCCGCGCTTCTGGGCGCGATATTCGGACAACGGCTGCGATTTCACGTAACCGGCGTGCGACATGGTCACGACCATGTCCTGCGGCGTGATCAGATCTTCGGTGTTCAGTTCCGTCGCGTTCATCTCGATCTTCGAGCGGCGGGCATCGCCGAATTCGCTCTTGATCGAGGTGAGTTCGTCGGAGATCATGGTCGTTACGCGCTCGGGGCGCGCAAGGATGTCGAGCAGGTCGGCAATCTGCGCCATGACTTCGCGGTACTCGCCAATGATCTTGTCCTGCTCCAGACCCGTCAGGCGTTGCAGACGCATTTGCAGGATTTCCTGCGCCTGCGTGTCGGACAGACGATAGAGACCGTCGCCCTGCATGCCGTACAGCGGGTTGAGCCCTTCCGGACGATACGCGTCGCGGCCGCCGGCCGATGCGTTTTCCTGCTCCGCACGCTGGAGCATCTCGCGCACGAGCGACGAATCCCACGAACGGTTCATCAACTCCTGCTTCGCGATCGGCGGCGTAGGCGCGGCCTTGATGATCTCGATGAAGCTGTCGATGTTCGCGAGCGCGACCGCGAGGCCTTCGAGCACGTGGCCGCGTTCGCGGGCCTTGCGCAGTTCGTAGACCGTGCGACGCGTGAGCACTTCGCGGCGGTGCGACAGGAAATGGTCGAGCATTTCCTTCAGGTTCAGCAGCTTCGGCTGGTTGTCCACCAGCGCGACCATGTTCATGCCGAACGTGTCCTGCAGCTGCGTCGCCTTATAGAGGTTATTGAGAATGACCTCGGGCACTTCACCGCGCTTGAGCTCGATCACGACGCGCATACCGCTCTTGTCGGACTCGTCGCGAATGTCGGAAATGCCTTCGAGTTTCTTCTCGTTGACCAGCTCGGCGATGCGCTCCAGCAGCGAGCGCTTGTTCACCTGATACGGCAGTTCGTCGACGATGATCGCCATACGTTGACCGCGATCAATCTCTTCGAAGTGCGTAAGAGCGCGCATCACGACGCGGCCGCGGCCCGTGCGATAGCCGTCGCGCACGCCGGCGACGCCGTAGATGATGCCGGCGGTCGGGAAATCCGGCGCGGGGATGATCTCGATCAGCTCGTCGATCGTGGCCTGCGGATTCTTCAGCAGATGCTGGCAAGCATCGACCACTTCGTTGAGGTTGTGCGGCGGGATGTTCGTGGCCATACCGACCGCGATACCCGACGAGCCATTGATCAGCAGATTCGGAATGCGCGCGGGCAGGATCAGCGGCTCGCTTTCGCTGCCGTCGTAGTTCGGCCCGAAGTCGACGGTTTCCTTGTCGATGTCGGCGAGCAGTTCGTGACCGATCTTCGCCATGCGGATTTCGGTGTAACGCATGGCCGCGGCGTTGTCGCCGTCGATCGAACCGAAGTTGCCCTGGCCGTCGACCAGCATGTAGCGCAGCGAGAAGCTCTGCGCCATACGCACGATGGTGTCGTACACCGCCGTGTCGCCGTGAGGATGGTATTTACCGATGACGTCGCCGACGATACGCGCCGACTTCTTGTACGCGCGGTTCCAGTCGTTGTTCAACTCGTGCATCGCGTACAGCACGCGCCGGTGCACCGGCTTGAGGCCGTCTCGCACATCCGGCAGCGCCCGCCCGACGATCACGCTCATCGCGTAATCGAGATACGAGCGGCGCATTTCCTCCTCGAGGGAGATAGGCAGAGTCTCTTTGGCGAATTGATCCATTATCGATGTCGTTATCGGGCACGCGCGATGCTAGGGCCTCACCTGCCATTGCCTGACGGGCGAGCGGCCTGGATGCATCGCAACACGCCCTTGCTGTCGCATGGACGCCGCGGACGCAGCGCAATCTTCCGATTCTATCATGCGCGGCACCCCCGCCCGCCGACTCGAGGCGCTCCACGTATACCTATTAGAGGGGTGACCTGGAACGGCTCAAAACGGCGCTAATGGGATTGAGCGTGCGACGGGGTGTGAAGCGCGCGTCAAACCGCGCGAAAGGACGGGAGTGAAACCAATGGCGAGAGCATGGAAAGTGCGCCGGAACTGTAAAGAATTGTCATCTGTCACGTCACACGAAACGCACGATTGCGTCATATGAACGACAATGCGCAGCGCCGTTGCGAAAGGACCTCAGTGGCGACACGAGACCGCGCGACAGGCAGCCAATTTCGAGACACACTGACAGGCAAACAACCAGGCACACTACCAGGAGATTCGTCGGGAACTTTTTGTTGCGGGTGTACCACATTCGACGAGCCGCAATGAAAGGGGCGGATTTTTTTTATCGTTGGAAGGGAACGATATGGCAAAATGCCAACGCACAAAGTTAGACACCGCTCGAAGTCTACACAAGACGTGCCCCACAACGTGCCAATGTTATACTTCGAGCAATGTATGACTTGTCTTCGTCATATGGCTCGCAGTAAACCTGCGGTAATCTCAATTTCGAGAGGAGAAATATGAATAACTTTTCAAAGCTCGCGTTCATTGCAGCTACCGCAGTAGTCGCTGCAAGCGCACAGGCACAATCGGTGCCGGCGTCGCGACAAGCCGTCAATGACAACTGGGTGAACGGCACGGGCGAATACGTCTGGATGAACGGCACGAACGAACTGTGCTGGCGCGATGCGTTCTGGACGCCGGCCACGGCTAACGCCAAGTGCGATGGCGCACTGGTCGCCCAGGCACCGCAGCCGCCGGTCGCTCCGCCGCCGCCGGCAATCACGAGCCAAAAGATCACGTATCAAGCCGACGCTCTGTTCGACTTCGACAAGGCTATCCTGAAGCCGGCTGGCAAGGAAAAGCTGGACGATCTGGCAGGCAAGATCCAGGCTCTGAACCTCGAAGTCGTCGTTGCTACGGGCTACACGGACCGCATCGGTTCGGCTGCCTACAACGACCGTCTGTCGCTGCGCCGTGCGCAAGCCGTCAAGTCGTACCTGGTCAGCAAGGGCGTCCCGGCAGAGCGTATCTACACGGAAGGCAAGGGCAAGCGCAACCCGGTTACGACTGGCTGCAACCAGAAGAACCGCAAGCAGCTGATCTCGTGCCTCGCACCGGATCGCCGCGTGGAAGTCGAAGTCGTCGGCACGCAAAAGCAGTAATCGCGCGCTACGGCTGTACGACTCAAAAGCCCCGCTTCGGCGGGGCTTTTTTATTGCCGCGCCGCTTTCGCTCTGGCTACGCACTGCGATCTGCGCGCAACGCGCCGCGAAGTCACTCGCAACGTCGCGCACAGCCCACGGTGCAGCAGCGCCCGTTTTGCCCCCGCTTTTGCCCTCCGGTTTTGCCCCCTTCCCTGCACGCCTATATACTCGGGGTTTGTTTTCACCAACCTTCTACCGCGCCTCAGGCCGCTTCGACATGACCAACGCCGATCCCCACGAACTACAGAAATTCAGCGATCTCGCTCATCGCTGGTGGGACCCGAACGCGGAGTTCAAGCCGCTGCACGAGCTGAACCCCATTCGTCTCGGCTGGATCGACAGCCACGCGCACCTGCCGTCCAAGCGCGTGCTCGACATCGGTTGCGGCGGCGGCATTCTGTCGGAATCGATGGCCGGTCTTGGCGCGAACGTCAAAGGCATCGACCTGTCGAGCGAAGCGCTCGGCGTCGCCGACTTGCACAGTCTTGAAAGCGGAATCACGGTGGAATACGAGGAGATCGCAGCAGAAGCGATCGCAGCGCGCGAGCCCGCCTCGTTCGACGTGGTCACCTGCATGGAAATGCTCGAACACGTGCCGGAACCGCTGAGCGTGGTCAAGGCGTGCGCGACGCTCGTCAAACCGGGCGGCTGGGTGTTCTTCTCCACGCTCAACCGCAATGTGAAGTCCTACCTGCTCGCCGTGGTCGGCGCGGAATACATCGCGCAGATGCTGCCCAAGGGCACGCACGACTACGCGCGCTTCATCCGCCCCTCCGAGCTTGCGGGCTTCGTGCGCCAGGCCGGGCTGAACGCGGTCGAGATCAAGGGCATCACGTACAACCCGATCACGCGCCACTTCGCGCTCTCGAACGACTCCAGCGTCAACTACATGATCGCCTGCCGGCGCGAAGCCTGAAGCGGCGCGCCCGTCACATTCCGACATGACCCAGACTCCGCTTGATACCGCGCCGCGCGACGTCGCCGCGCTCGCCGCCTACGACGCCGTGCTGTTCGACTTCGACGGCACGCTCGCCGACACGGCGCCCGACCTCGCCGCCGCCGTCAACCAGATGCGCCACGCGCGCGGCCTCGCGCCCGCGCCCTACGAGAAGCTGCGCCCGCTCGCCTCGGCGGGCGCGCGGGGTCTGATCGGCGGCGCTTTCGGCGTGGGGCCCGACGACCACGAGTTCGCCGCGATGCGCGAGGAATTCCTCGCCAACTACGCGGCCAATCTGCGTGTGGAAACGGCGCTGTTCGCGGGCATCGACGCGGTGCTCGACGACCTCGACGCGCGCGGCGTGCGCTGGGGCATCGTGACCAACAAGGTTGCGCGCCTGACCGACCCGCTCGTGAAGCTGATGCATCTCGACACGCGCGCGGCCTGCGTCGTGAGCGGCGACACCACGCCCTACTCCAAGCCGCATCCGGCCCCGCTGCTGCATGCGGCTGAGGCGCTCGGCATCGCGCCACAACGCGTGGTGTACGTCGGCGACGACCTGCGCGACATCCAGGCGGGCCACGCGGCCGGCATGGCCACGATCGCCGCCGCCTACGGCTACTGCGGCAATATCGAGCCGCCCGAGCAATGGAACGCCGACTATCTGGCCGACACGGCCGAGACGCTGCTCGCCTTGCTGCGCCCGGTCGGCAGCCGCGCCTGATCCAGCCCCAGAAGCACCCGACGCGCCGAAACCGCGCCCGCGCCCCTTGAAACGGGCGCGGTTCGCCTCATCTCGCGAACTATGGGATAATTGTTCCTTCCTCTGGGGCCGACCTGGTTTCGACAGGGGTTATGAAGTAGGCAGGGCATGCCGAGGACCCGTCACCTCGTTAATCAATGGGAAAAACGTAACTGCAAACGACGAAACGTTCGCACTGGCAGCCTAAGGGCCGCCGTCCTCTGCCTGGCTCACTGACGGGCTAGTGTCGCAAGACCGGTAGCAATACCGCCAGAGGTCATATACGTCAGTTAAGCTCTGTCGGCGTCACGACGCCAGAGTCGAAAATTTAGTGAATCGCCGTAGCGCAGCGTGTTCGTCCGCGTCGCTCCGGTTAAATCAAAAGACAGAACTACGCATGTAGAACTGTTTATGGACTGCTTCTGGACGCGGGTTCGATTCCCGCCGGCTCCACCAAAAATTCTGGGCAGCAAATAAAAAACTCGCGAAAGCTTTTACAAGCTTCGCGAGTTTTTTGTTTTTGCATCGCAATAATCTGCGATAAATCAAAACCGGCGCCAATCGAAGCTAATCGAATTCAATGGCACCGGCTTTCATTAAATTGTCATAAAAATATCAATTGTCCTGCGGGCATTGCAGATTACAACCATTGGGATCGCCGAGATCGCCTTTTTTACGCGCGGAAGTCGGTTTGCCGTGCTGATATTTGGCGTCCGGCGCCGATGCCGCGAACTGCATCTGCGGATGCGCATTGAACTTGAACTCGTCGTCGAGAATGCCGCCCGGCACGCCCGGCGAGTTCTGCGCGAAGGCGACGTTGACGGTGGCGAACAGCACACCCGCGGTCGCGGCGGCTGCACAAACATTAAGCAGGAATTTCATGGTCGATCGGCGCGCTCAACGCGCATCTGGAACGGAAGAACCTATACGGTCTGAAAGTATCACAAAAAGCGCCGCACTCTGCAGCCCCACCCGCTGGGCATGTTGCGTCGTATTACAGCGCGCGGACGGCGAAACCACGCTTCGCGCACGTCAACGCGCGCCCGCCCAGCCTTCGTCGAGCGGCACGATGTCGCCGCAAGTGTCGGGATCGTAGCCTTCGAGTTGCGCCACCGCCTGCCTGAACGGCGCGCCGCGCAACAGCTCGAGCACCGCGGCCAGCGGCTCGCGTTCGAGCTGCCCGCGATCGCAGGCGAAGAAATAGTCTTCGTCGACGATCGGAATGAAGTCGAGCCCGAAGTGATGCGCGGCCGGCTCCACGCCGAAGCCCACGTCCGCCATGCCGCTCGCGACGAAGGCCGCGATCGCCGAGTGCGTGAGTTCCGACGAGGCATAACCGTTCACACGTTCCGGATCGACGCCGATACGCGTCAGCAGCAGATCGATCAGCATGCGCGTGCCCGAACCGGGCTGCCGGTTCACGAAGCGGATGTCACCGCGCGCGAGATCGGCGAGGCCCGTCACCTGACGCGGGTTGCCGCGTCCGACGAACAACCCCTGCTTGCGCCGCGTGAGATGGATCAGCACATGACGCTGCGGGTCGAGCCAGTTGCGATAGGCGTCGGCGCACGCCTCGCGAAAATCGCCGCGCGGCAGATGGAAGCCCGCCAGATCGCACTCGCCACGCGCGAGCGCCGAAATGGCGTCGGCACTGTCGCGGTACTTGATCTCGACCGGCACCTGATCGCCGACGAGCGCTGTCACCAGCGTGGCCACCGCGTAGCCGTGCGAAGCATGGATGCGCAGATCCTGCACGTCGGGCGCGAGCCATCGATTGAGGTCGCTCGCCACTTCACTCGCGAGCGCCTGCAGATTGCCCTGAAGGCGCTCGCCGCACAGCCGCTGCGAACGCAGCACGGCCTCGCCGAGTTCGGATAGCACCGAACCGCGCCCGCGCGCCTTCGCGATCAGCGCGCCGCCCAGACGCTCCTCCACTTCGCGCAACAAACCCCACGCATGGCGATAGGACAAACCCTTACGCTGCGCGGCCTGCGCGATGCTGCCTTCTTCCGCGACGAGCGCGAGCAGCGGTACAACGTCCGTCAGGCTTGCCTCGCGGCCATCCGCGTCGCGCACGACCAGTTGCGCGTGGCACTCCACCTTGATCATTATGAAGTCTTCCTTCCTATTGCGTCCGCCATTCTACGGGCCTATTGTTCGTCCATACAACGAGACAACCCCAGCATAGATGCACACTTTATGAATAACAAGTGCATATATGTGCCAGGAGGAGCCCCACAATGGACGAGACAATCCAGACCGCCGGGTCACAGGACATCGCACCCGATATCCTCGTGCAGCGTCACGCGCAACCCGGCCGCAACCTGCTTGCGATCCTGCATGCGATCCAGGACGACACCGGCTTCGTGCCGCCGGCCACCGTCGCGCCGCTCGCCAAAGCCTTGAATCTCTCGCGCGCCGAAGTCCACGGCGTCATCACCTACTACCACCACTTTCGCACCACGCCGCCCGCGCCCGTCACGGTCCAGCTGTGCCGCGCCGAAGCGTGCCGCAGCATGGGCAGCGAAGCGCTCGCGCAGCACGTAGAAGCGCGCACGGGTTGCCGCTTCGGCGCGCAGCACGGTCATGGCGATGAACACGCGCAGGGGCACGAAACTGCGAGCGATGTCGCGCTGGAATCGGTCTATTGCCTCGGCCAGTGCGCGCTCTCGCCCGCCATGATGATTAACGGCACGTTGCACGCAAAAGTAAGCCCGCAGAAGTTCGACGCGCTGCTCGCGAAGGCGTTGGCCGCCGTCGTGCGCACCGAGGAGGCCGCATGACGCGCATCTACGTTCCCCGCGATTCATCGGCGCTCGCGCTCGGCGCGGACGACATCGCCGCGGCCATCGCACGCGAAGCCGCCGCGCGCGGCATCGAGATCGAACTCGTGCGCAACGGCTCGCGCGGCCTGCTGTATCTCGAACCGCTCGTCGAAGTGGAAACGGCCGACGGCCGCGTCGGTTACGCGAACGTCGAGGAAGACGACGTCCCCGCGCTGTTCGACGCGAACTTTCTGCAAGGCGGCCAGCACGCACGCGGCGTGGGCCTCGTCGAACAGATTCCGTATCTGCGCAAGCAGCAGCGCCTGACCTTCGCGCGCATCGGCATCACCGATCCGCTCGCGACCGACGACTACGTCGCGCACGGCGGCCTCGACGGCCTGCGCAACGCGCTCACGATGACGAGCGCCAACGCCTGCGAAGCGCTCGTCGAATCGGGTCTGCGCGGACGCGGCGGCGCGGCCTTCCCCGCCGGCATCAAGTGGCGCACCGTCGCGCAGGCGCAGGCCGACCAGAAGTACATCGTCTGCAATGCCGACGAAGGCGATTCGGGCACCTTCTCCGACCGCCTCGTGATGGAAAGCGATCCCTACGTGCTGATCGAAGGCATGACGATCGCGGGCCTCACCGTCGGCGCGACGATCGGCCATATCTACGTGCGCAGCGAGTATCCGCATGCGATCGCCGCGCTCGAAGAAGCGATCCGCCGCGCGCGCGTCGCGGGCTGGCTCGGCGACAACGTGCTCGGTAGCGGCAAGCGCTTCGATCTGTTCGTCGCCAAAGGCGCGGGCGCCTACGTGTGCGGCGAGGAAACGGCGCTGCTCGAATCGCTCGAAGGCAAGCGCGGCGTCGTGCGCGCGAAGCCGCCGCTGCCCGCGCTCGCCGGTCTCTACGGCAAGCCCACGGTCATCAACAACGTCATCACGCTCGCCACCGTGCCGATCATCTTCGCGAAGGGCGCGGCGTTCTACAAGGACTTCGGCATGGGCCGCTCGCGCGGCACGCTGCCGTTCCAGCTCGCAGGCAACATCGCGCGCGGCGGGCTCGTCGAACTCGCGTTCGGCGTGACGCTGCGCGAACTGCTGGTCGATTACGGCGGCGGCACCGCCAGCGGCCGTCCGGCGCGCGCCGTGCAGGTCGGCGGCCCGCTCGGCACCTATCTGCCCGAGAGCCAGTGGGATATTCCGATGGACTACGAAGCGTATGCCGTAGTCGGCGCGGTCGTGGGCCACGGCGGTCTCGTCGTGCACGACGATACGTCCAATCTCGCCGGTCTCGCGCAGTACGCGATGGAATTCTGCACGCTCGAATCGTGCGGCAAGTGCACGCCCTGCCGCATCGGCTCGACGCGCGGCGTCGAGGTGATCGCGAAGATCCGCAACGGCGACACATCGGAAAAGCAGGTCACGCTGCTGCGCGATCTGTGCGACACGATGGTGTCCGGCTCGCTCTGCGCGATGGGCGGCATGACGCCCTACCCCGTGCTCTCCGCGCTCAATCACTTCCCGGAAGATTTCGGTCTCGAACCCGTCGCGCAACCGAACGCGGCCGCCTGAACGAGGAACCACCATGTCCGACACGCTCATGTCCCAAGCCGGTGGTTGCGGTTCCGGCAATTGCGCCTGCAAAAGCGCGGCGATGAACAAAGCCAACACTCGCTCGCCCTTCGACGACACCGACTACGGCACGCCGCTGCGTCACGCCGATGTCGACGTCACGCTCGAAATCGACGGTCAGTCCGTGACGGTTCCGGCGGGCACCTCGGTGATGCGCGCCTCGATCGAAGCCGGCGTCAACGTGCCCAAGCTCTGCGCGACCGACTCGCTCGAACCGTTCGGCTCGTGCCGTCTGTGTCTCGTCGAAATCGAAGGACGGCGCGGTTATCCGGCGTCGTGCACGACGCCCGTCGAAGCGGGCATGAAGGTGCGCACGCAGACCGACCGTCTTCAGAAGCTGCGCCGCAACGTGATGGAACTCTACATCTCCGATCACCCGCTCGACTGCCTCACCTGCCCCGCCAACGGCGACTGCGAACTGCAGGACATGGCGGGCGTGACGGGCCTGCGCGAAGTGCGCTACGGCTTCGACGGCGCGAATCACCTGAAGAACCAGAAAGACGAATCGAACCCGTACTTCACCTACGATCCGTCGAAGTGCATCGTCTGCAACCGCTGCGTGCGCGCCTGCGAGGAAACGCAAGGCACGTTCGCGCTGACCATCGCCGCGCGCGGTTTCGAATCGCGCGTCGCGGCCGGCGCGGGCGAAGCGTTCATGGATTCCGAATGCGTGTCGTGCGGCGCCTGCGTGGCCGCCTGCCCGACCGCGACGCTGCAGGAAAAGAGCGTGGTGATGCTCGGCCAGGCCGAGCATTCGGTGGTCACGACCTGCGCGTATTGCGGCGTCGGCTGCTCGTTCAAGGCCGAGATGAAGGGCAACCAGGTCGTGCGCATGGTGCCGCACAAAAACGGTCAGGCGAACGAAGGCCATGCCTGCGTGAAGGGCCGTTTCGCGTGGGGCTACGCCACGCACAAGGACCGCATCAAGAAGCCGATGATTCGCGCGAAGATCACCGATCCGTGGCGCGAAGTGAGCTGGGAAGAAGCGATCGCCTACGCCGCCAGCGAGTTCCGCCGCATCCAGGCCAAGCATGGCCGCGATTCGATCGGCGGGATCACCTCGTCGCGCTGCACGAACGAGGAAACCTATCTCGTGCAGAAGCTCGTGCGCGCCGCGTTCGGCAACAACAATGTCGATACCTGCGCGCGCGTGTGCCACTCGCCCACGGGCTACGGCCTGAAGACCACGCTCGGCGAATCGGCGGGCACGCAGACGTTCGCCTCGGTCGATCACTCGGACGTGATCATGGTGATCGGCGCGAATCCGACTGACGGTCATCCGGTGTTCGGCTCGCGGCTGAAGCGGCGTGTGCGTCAGGGCGCGAAGCTGATCGTCGTCGATCCGCGCCGCATCGATATCGTCGATACCGCGCACGTGAAGGCCGAGCATCATCTGCAACTGCGCCCGGGCACCAACGTGGCGATGATCAACGCGCTCGCGCACACGATCGTCACCGAAGGGCTCGTGAACGAAGCCTTCGTGGCCGAGCGCTGCGAGACGCGCGCGTTCGAGCAGTGGCGCGATTTCGTCGCGCTGCCCGAGAATTCGCCGGAAGCGATGGAAGCCGTCACGGGCGTGTCCGCCGCGCTCGTGCGCGCGGCCGCGCGGCGTTACGCGCAGCCAGGCAACTCGGCGATCTACTACGGCCTCGGCGTGACGGAACACGCGCAAGGCTCGACGATGGTGATGGGCATCGCCAACCTCGCGATGGCCACGGGCAACATCGGCCGCGAAGGCGTGGGCGTGAATCCGCTGCGTGGCCAGAACAACGTGCAGGGTTCGTGCGACATGGGCTCGTTCCCGCACGAACTGCCGGGCTATCGCCACGTCGGCGACAGCACGACGCGCGCGCTGTTCGAGGACGCCTGGCACGTCACGCTGCAAAGCGAGCCGGGCCTGCGCATTCCGAACATGTTCGAGGCGGCGCTCGACGGCACCTTCATGGGTCTTTACTGCCAGGGCGAAGACATCGTCCAGTCCGATCCGAACACGCAGCATGTGGCGGCGGCGCTCTCGTCGATGGAATGCATCGTCGTGCAGGACATCTTCCTGAACGAGACGGCGAAGTACGCGCACGTGCTGCTGCCGGGTTCGTCGTTCCTCGAAAAGGACGGCACCTTCACGAACGCCGAACGCCGCATCTCGCGCGTGCGCAAGGTCATGCCGCCGATCGCCGGTTACGCCGACTGGGAAGCGACGATCCTGCTCGCGCGCGCGCTCGGCTACGAGATGGACTACACGCATCCGTCACAGATCATGGACGAAATCGCGCGTCTCACGCCGACTTTCCACGGCGTCTCGTATGCGCGGCTCGACGAAATGGGCAGCATCCAGTGGCCCTGCAACGAAGACGCGCCGGACGGCACGCCGATCATGCACATCGACGCCTTCGTGCGCGGCAAGGGCAAGTTCGTCATCACGAAGTTCATCGCTTCGCCGGAGAAAGTTACGCGGCGCTTCCCGCTGCTGCTCACGACGGGCCGCATTCTGTCGCAGTACAACGTGGGCGCGCAGACGCGCCGCACCGACAACTCGCGCTGGCACGAAGAGGACCGGCTGGAGATCCATCCCGTCGACGCCGACGATCGCGGTATCCGCGACGGCGACTGGGTGGGCATCGAGTCGCGCGCGGGCCAGACCGTGCTGCGCGCGAAGGTCAGCACGCGCATGCAGCCGGGCGTGGTCTACACGACGTTCCATTTCCCCGAATCGGGCGCGAACGTCATCACCACCGACGCCTCGGACTGGGCCACCAACTGCCCCGAGTACAAGGTGACCGCCGTGCAGGTCAACCACGTGCAGCAGCCGTCGGACTGGCAGCGCGAGTATTCGCGTTTCAACGAGACGCAGCTCGAATTGCATCGCTCGCGCGAACCGCTGACCACTTCAGGGAAATAAGCGATGAAAGCAGATCACCTGATCGAGATGGCGAACCAGATCGGCATGTTCTTCGACTCCTTGCCCGATCGCGAGGAAGCGCTGCTCGGCATTGCCGAGCACATCCGCAAGTTCTGGGAGCCGCGCATGCGCCGCACGTTGCTCGCGGCGCTCGACGGTCACGCGCAAGAAGATGCGGGTTTCAGCGAGATCGTGTTCGCGGCGCTCTCGACGCATCGCGAAGCGCTGGCGCCTGCCACGGCGTAGCAGTCTGCAGATTCACGCTCGACGCCGCGCGGCCTCGACGGGCCGCGCGGCGTTTTCACGTTCACTCCGCCACCGGATGCGGCGACGCCGACGGCGAGAACCACGTCTCGCAATGACGCAGCAGTCCGTTCAGATCCGAATGCGGACGGCCGCGCGCACAGAGATAGCCATCGGGACGCACGAGATAGAACGCGGGCCGCGTGCGGCCATACGCATCGCCGAGCGAAGCCGCGCCGCCATCGACGGGCGGCGCTTCGCCCTCGGGCAGATCGGCGAGCCACCAGACGCGCACCGCGCGCGGCAGCACGCGTTCGACGGCTTCGGTGAATCGCCGCAACGCCTCGACGCCGTTCTTCGCGTTCGGGCTTGCGTTCGAGCTTGAGTTCGGGCTCGCACTCGGGCTCGCGCCTACGGCCAGCGCATCCATTTCGCGCGCCACGTCGTCGTCGACGAGCAGAAACAGCGAGAAGCTCGCCGGATCGTGCAGATCGAAAATGCGCCCCTTGCCCGGCGCCTTGCCGAGCGGACCGTCGACCACGCGCACCTGCGCATCGGGTGCACGCTCGCCCGCGCGCGGCCCGCCGTCGAGCACGCGTTCGAGCGTGAGCGGACTGCGCCGGTATTGAATCGACAACTCGCTGACCGCCTGACGCGCCGCGTCGCGCAACGGCCCGAGCGCGACCAGCGCCGGCATCACGCGCTCGCGCAGCAGCTTGAGCGGGCCGTGATCGGCTTCGACGAGTTGCGTCATGAAGCTCGTCTGCTGCAGCACGATGCGCTCGATCGGATAGCGTTCCGCGTGATACGTGTCGAGCAGCCGGTCGGGCGCGCCGCCGAGCGTACGCGCGAGCTTCCAGCCCAGATTGAAGGCCTCCTGAATCCCCGTGTTCATGCCCTGCGCGCCCGCCGGGCTATGCACGTGCGCCGCGTCGCCCGCGAAGAACACGCGCTCCATGCGCAGATGGCGCACCATGCGGCTATTCACGTGAAAGTACGACGCCCAGCTCATATCGCTGATCGACACCGGATGATGCACGCGATGCTGCACGACCGCGCGGCATTCTTCGAGCGTCGGCACCGGCATCGCGCCTTCGGGCGCGGCGGGCAGCATGGCCTTGTGATCGGCGATCAGACGATAGCGACCGTGGCCGAACGGAAAGATCGCGGCCAGCCCGTCGCCCGACGCGAAGATATGGAATTCGTCGTCGGACCACGGCGTGCTCGCGCTGATATCGGCGAGCAGGAAGGACTGCGCGAGCGTCTCGCCATCGAACTTCATGTTCAGCCGATGGCGCACCGTGCTGTGCGCGCCGTCGGCGGCGATCAGATACGCGCAGCGCAGCGCTTCGGTGCGGCCGTCGGCGCGGCGCACATCGGCGCTCACGCCCGCCGAACCCTGCACGAATTCGATCAGTTGCACGCCACGTTCGATCTGCACGCCAAAGGTGGCGAGCTGCGCGGTGAGAATGCGCTCGGTCTCGGTCTGATCGATGAACAGCAGATACGGATAACGCGTGAGCAACGGATCGAAATCGAGACGCGCGCGGCGCTGGCCGTTCGAATAGAGATTGGCGACGTGCGCGCGATGGCCGCGTTCGAGAAACGGCTCGACGATGCGATGCTGCTCGAACAGTTCGAGCGTGCGCGCCTGAATGCCAATGGCGCGCGAATAACGTCCGGGCTCGTGCGCGCGATCGATCACGCGGACCGGAATGCGCGCGCGGGCAAGACTCAGCGCGGCGGCAAGACCCGTGGGTCCCGCGCCGACGATGAGCACGGACGGCTGGGAGAAAGCCTCGGTCATGCAGACCTCCATGCGGTCAACATGAGTCGTAGTGTACGCCCGCAACCCCTATGACCGGCGTGGGTTCAACGTGTCCTGCCACGCATGGCGCGCGGGTTTGACGCGGGCCGTCCCTGATTCAGCGATGGATCTGCGTTGCACCATCGAGCGAGCAACGATGCGCGCGGGTGTCGAGGTCGACTTGCAGCGTCACGTGCGTCACGCGAAAGCGTTCGCCGAGCGACGTGACGATCGCATCGAGCGCGGCGTCGCCCGGATGGCCGGCGGGCATGACGAGATGCGCGGTCAGCGCGATGCCGGTGGTCGAGAGCGCCCAGACGTGCAGGTCGTGCACGTCGGTCACGCCTTGCTGCTCTGCGAGAAACGCGCGAATACGCTCGATGTCCACGCCTTGCGGCACCGCCGCGAGCGCGAGCCGCACCGACTCGCGCAACAAGCCCCACGTACCGTAGACGATCACGCACACGACGGCGATGCTCATCAGCGGATCGATTCGGGTCCAGCCCGTCGCGAGAATCACGAGGCCGCTCACGGCGACGGCCGCGGATACGGCGGCGTCGGCGGCCATGTGCAGGAAGGCGCCGCGAATGTTCAGATCGTCGGCCTGACCGCGCATGAACAGCCACGCCGAAAATCCGTTCACGAGCATGCCGAGCGTCGCGACCACGAACACATCGAAGCCCGCGACGCTGGCCGGATGCAGGAGCCGCCCCACCGCTTCGGCGAGGATCGCACCGCAGGCGACGAGCAGCAGCGCGGCGTTGGCGAGCGACGCGAGAATCGACGAACTGCCGAAGCCGAACGTAAAGCGCGCCGACGGCGCGCGCGTGGCGAGCCAGGCCGCGCCCCAGGCGAGCAGCAGGCCGAGCACGTCGGAGAGATTGTGGCCCGCGTCGGCGAGCAGCGCCGTGGAATGCGCGAGCACGCCGTAGACGGTCTGCGCGACCACGATCACGACGTTCAGCGCGACGGCCAGAGCGAATGCGCGATGTTGGCCTGCCGCGGGCGCGTGGTTGTGGGCGTGGCCATGAGCGTGCGCGTGGGCGTGGTGATCGTGATGATCGTGGTCGTGGTGGTTGCTGTGATCGTGGTGATCGTGCGGGCGTTCGCGTGGGGAACTCATCGTCCACGCTCCTTTCCATCGTCCGCCGCCTCGGCCACGTGCTCCAGCATGCCCGCCAGCATCGTACCGATATGCGCGTCGGCGGCGGCGTAGAACACCTGCTTGCCCTCGCGCTCCGCCCGCACGATGCGCGCCGCGCGCAAGCGCCGCAAATGATGGCTGACGAGCGACGGCGAGAGCCCCAGCACATCGGCGATCGCGCCCACGGCACGGCGGCCGGTCACACAGACCAGCACGATTTTCAGGCGCGTCGGATCGCCCAGCACACGAAACAGTTCGGCGAGCGGCGCGACGCGCTCGTCCACGGAAAAATCGTCAGAAAAACGGCTCGAAAACGTCGTCATGGTCAGGATCGGCAACATATGAATCCACGTTCATACGTTAGGCGCGATGCGACAAAACCGCAACGAGACCTTTCAACTTCGTGGTTGGCTCCTCCGAGTGTGGGAAAATGACGGGTTCGTTTTCATTACGTCTTGCCTCTGGTTCATGGAACAGGTTTTTGTCCGCGCGTACGCCGCTCATCGCGACGGCCGGCTGGCTGATGCCGAGCGCGGTTATCGCGCGACGCTCGCCGCCGATCCCGTGCACGTCGATGCGCTGCATCTGCTCGGCGTGCTGCGGCACCAGCAGGGCCAGCACGCCGAAGCGGCGGACCTCGTGCGCCGCGCGGTCGAGCTGCGTCCCGACGATGCCGCGCTCCAGCTGAACCTCGGCAACGCGCTGAAGGCGCTCGGCGAGCTGGAGGGCGCGATCGAGCGCTTTCGCAACGCGCTCACGCTCGCGCCCGCCTTCGCGCTCGCGCACTACAACCTCGGCAACGCCTACGCGTCGATCGGCCGCCACGAAGACGCGATGTACGCGTTCAGCCACGCCGTGCGCCTGCAACCGGGCGACGCCTCGTCGCACAACAACCTCGGCAACGCGCTGCACGCGCTCGGCCGTCACGCCGAAGCCGCGGACGCCTTCCGCCGCGCGCTCAAGATTCGCCCCGGCCACGCGGGGGCGCACAACAATCTCGGCATGGCGCTGAACGCGCTCGGCGACAGTGCGGGCGCGGTCGAGCACTTCCAGAAGGCGCTGCGGCGCGAGCCGCGCTTCGTGGCCGCGCACTTCAACCTCGCGAATACGCTCGACGCGACCGGCTACCACACCCAGGCCGTCGCCGGCTTCCAGGAAGCGCTGGCGCTGCAGCCACAATTCCCGCCCGCGCTGTTCGGGCTCGGCAACGCGCTCGCCTCGCAGGGCCGCTACGCGGAAGCGATCGGTCCCTATGAACGTGCGATCGGCTTCGATCCGAAATTCGCGCTGGCCTGGCTCGCGCTCGGCACGGCGCATCACGCGCTCGGCCGCCACGCCGCTGCCCTGCGCGCCTTCGACGAAGCGCTGCGCGTGCGCCCGGAACTGGCCGCCGCGCACCTGAACCGCGCGCTGACGTGGCTCACGCTCGGCGACTTCCGGCGCGGCCTGCCCGAGTACGAATGGCGGCTCGATCCGGCTTTCCGCGACGAAGCGGCCGCGCGCGGCACGCCCGTCGCGCTAACCGGCGATGCGTCGGCCGATGCGGCGGCCGATGCGTCCGCCCTGCCCAACGGCC
>NZ_JAAGPN010000016.1:0-234 GCF_017104805.1 Paraburkholderia sp. Ac-20347
TAAAAAAAAAAATAAAAATAACTGACTTGGACAGAATATTGATACAAATATGCATATACTACGTGGCATTCTCACAACCATCATAACATCTGATAGACTACGATACACTAGCATATCCACGCGACGTACATTCCTCCACTACCAAGCGTCAGAGTCAATCCATTTTCAACATTCTGAACTCGGCAGTTTTCATTATTACCGCACTCATGCATCGCTACTAGCATCACTCAGCAA
>NZ_JAAGPN010000168.1:0-17638 GCF_017104805.1 Paraburkholderia sp. Ac-20347
GGCGGGCCGCGAGGGGCGCACCCGCCGCGACAGGCGCCGCGCGCCGGCCTAAGTGCTGCGCCCCGCCGATCTCGCCGAACCTGCCGCCGACACCTCGCCGCACACGCTGGCCGCCGATGCCGTGGTGGTCGCGCTCGGCGTGGAAAGCGCGGCGCTCGTCGCGCCGCTGGGCGTGCGCGTGCCGCTCTATCCGGTGAAGGGTTACTCGGCCACGCTGCCGGTCGTGGACGAGCACAAGGCGCCGCGCGCCGCGCTCATGGACGAGTCGCTCAAGACCGCGATCACGCGTTTCGGGCCGTATCTGCGCGTCGCGGGCACGGCGGAGCTCGGCAACCATCGCGCGACGCTGCGCGAGCAGGCGCTGCAAACGCTCATGAAAGTGCTCGACGACTGGTTCCCGCACGCGGCCACGCCGTCGTCGGCGCAATTCTGGGTCGGCAGGCGGCCGATGGTGCCGGACGGCGCGCCGCTGCTGGGCGCGTCAGGCGTCGACGGCTTGTGGATGAACGTCGGCCACGGCTCGACGGGCTGGGCGATGTCGATGGGATCGGGCCGCGTGGTCGCCGATCTCGTGACGCAGCACCGGCCGGACATCGATCTCGACGGGCTGACGCTGGCGCGGTATCGGCGCTGATCGAACTGCGCTTGACGCATCAAGGCGCGTTGAGCCTGGACGAAGGCGGGTTGTCCCGGCGGTAAGTGCGATCGGGATTGGTCACCAGTTGCCTGACGGCCGAATCCAGCTCTTCGCTGTGGTACAGATCGAGGCATTTCAGGAAGTCAAATTTGACATCCTTGACTTCCGCGTCGGTTAGCGGGTTGTGATAGTCCAGCGCCAGATAGCGACTGATGAGCGCCTCGATCATGTCCGGGCCCTTATCCATGTCGTAATACGTCCAGTCACGCAAAGCGCTGACGCTGCTGCCGGCGTCGATGGCTGCATCCTTGTCGTTGCCGTAAGCCTTCGCGACACATGCGGCCAACACCATATCCTTGAAATTCAGCGTGTACGTTCGCGAGGCGGCTTGTGGCGACGTCGGGCTACCGCCCTGTGCATGACAGATCGACGCCCCGGCGGCAAGTGCGATTACGGCTAGCGCGCCAATCAAAGTCTTGTTCACGGCAGGCTCCAGAAGTTCGCGCGGTCGGTGCGATAGCGGGCTTCTGGTTCGTTGAAGTAGCATTGATCATAGCAGCCGCTTCCGTCGTACAACGTCGCGTGCCCCGCTGCGTCCGACCACCCGGAAACCTCGAAAAGAATGACGCCCTTCTTTCCCGAGAGTGCTCCACCTCCGGACGGTGGATAGTTGACGACTTCTGGTTGCCCCCAGCGCTGCCGGAGGAAATCAATGAGATCCTTTACTCGGAAGAAGTATTGACGCTTGTCCGCACCGGAGACGGTTTTCCCGATGACTGCCGGAATCGCAAGCCCGGATTGATTCAGGATGTAGCTCATCCGGACCGCGCACGTATTGCTCCATCGTTGTGCTGCGGCGGGGTTGCCGATGTTCTTTTCGACATTGCCGCCGATCACCTGCGACACTCTGCCAGCGGAGTTGGCGGGATCATAGATACGCTTGGCGGCTGCCCAGGCCACGGAAAAAGACGGTCGAGTCATTACGCATCCTTGCTCTTTGGGTTGAGGAGAGCGTTCGCCCTGGCGAGTCGATGCCAGCCCCCCCCGTATCGACAAATGCGCATCGTAATCCGTTGATTGTGTCCCGTATTTTCAGGGGGTTGATCTACATCGAGGAGAGCCTGCTCCCCGCGGTGATTCGCTTCCTCAGAGCGCCACGCTCGCCAGCGCCTCGTACTTCGCGCCCTGCTTCGCCAACGTGCTCGAATAGAGCACGAGCGACGTGAAGCGCAGCGGCGGCAAGGCCGCCACACCTGGCGGCGGCGGCGGCGCGCCGTGCGCATCGCGGGTGAAGCGCGCGAGCGTCACATGCGGACGAAACGCGCGCGCATCGAGCGACAAACCCACCTCCCCCATCGACGAACGCACGCCCCAGTCGAGCGCCGTGAACGCATCGGACATCGCGACGACGGCCACCATCAGACGCGGTTGCGCGCCGCCCGGCCAGCATTCGATTTTCGTGACGCTCGCGGGCGGCACGGGCGTCGCGTGACCGGCGAGCCGCTGCGCGAGCGCCTCGCCCTGCGCGAACGTCATCGCGCCGATGAACGCCACCGTCATGTGCAACTGCGCGTAGGGCACGCGGCGCGCGCCGGGCGGCACGTCGAGTGCGGCGAGCGCGTCGCGCGAGGGTGCATCGGGCGCGAGCGCGACGAAGCAGCGTCGCCATTGATCGGCGTCCTTGCTGGCTGCGGCGTGGGCTTCCCGGGCTTCGGACATGATCGGCAGTCCTCGAACGGTCGGACAATCGACAATCGCCACATGGTAGCGCGCCCGCGCGACGCGGTGCGCCCGTGACAACCCGCAAACACGCGCGCGCCGGACGCCGCCAGACGTAAAAAAGCCGGGTCACCCCGAAGGGTGCCCGGCTTCCTGGCATCTGTCTCCTGCCGTCTCCCGCGCGTCCTGTCCTGGCGACGGACGCGCTGGATTTTGCACGACTTAATGAGGTTTAACGCGGCAGCTCCGTGATACCCATCAAGAACGCGTCGACGGAGCGCGCGCATTGACGGCCCTCACGTGTCGACCCAAGTTAGCGCTTCAGCGCTTACTTGGGTCCCAGATCCGCCTCTTAACGCGGCAGCTCCGTGCTACCCATCAGGAACGCGTCGACGGAGCGCGCGCATTGACGGCCTTCACGGATCGCCCACACCACCAGCGACTGGCCACGGCGCATGTCGCCCGCCGTGAACACCTTGTCGACCGACGTGTAGTACGCCTTGTCGCCTTCGGTCGAGGCACGCACGTTGCCGCGCGCATCCTTGTCCACGCCGAACGCTTCGAGCACCGGCGAAACCGGTTGCGTGAAGCCCATCGCGAGCAGCACGAGGTCGGCCTTCATTTCGAATTCCGAGCCCGGCACTTCGACCATCTTGCCGTCCTTCCACTCGACGCGCGCGGCGATCAGCTTCTCGACCTTGCCGTTCTTGCCTTCGAGGCGCTTGGTCGCGACAGCCCAGTCACGCGAGCAGCCTTCCTCGTGCGACGACGAGGTGCGCAGCTTGACCGGCCAGTACGGCCACACGAGCGGCTTGTTCTCGACTTCCGGCGGCTGCGGCAGCAGTTCGAACTGCGTGACGCTCTTCGCGCCATGACGGTTCGACGTGCCCACGCAGTCCGAGCCCGTATCGCCGCCGCCGATCACGACGACGTGCTTGCCCTTCGCCACCAGTTGATCCGCCAGCTTGTCGCCCGCGTTGACCTTGTTCTGCTGCGGCAGGAACTCCATCGCGTAGTACACGCCTTCGAGTTCGCGGCCCGGCACCGGCAGGTCGCGCGGCGTTTCCGAACCGCCTGCGATCACGACGGCGTCGAACTGGTCCTTCAGCTCGTCCGGCGAAATGGTTTCCTTCGCCGTGTTGCCGATGTAAGCCGGCAGCTCGCCCTTGCCGATAAACACGCTGGTGCGGAACGTCACGCCTTCGGCTTCCATCTGGCGCATGCGGCGGTCGATCAGCCACTTTTCCAGCTTGAAGTCGGGGATGCCGTAACGCAGCAGGCCGCCGACGCGGTCGTTCTTTTCGAACACGGTCACGTCGTGACCGGCGCGCGCCAGTTGCTGCGCCGTAGCCAGACCCGCGGGGCCCGAACCGACGACAGCGACCTTCTTGCCCGTCTTGTGCTTCGCGACTTGCGGCGCAACCCAGCCTTCGGCCCAGGCCTTGTCGATGATCGCGTGCTCGATCGACTTGATGCCGACCGGGTCGTTGTTGATGCCGAGCGTACACGCCGCTTCGCAGGGCGCCGGGCAGATGCGGCCCGTGAACTCGGGGAAGTTGTTGGTCGAATGCAGGACTTCGATCGCGCTCTTCCAGTCCTGGCGGAACACGAGGTCGTTGAAGTCCGGAATGATGTTGTTGACCGGGCAGCCGTTGTTGCAGAACGGGATGCCGCAGTCCATGCAGCGAGCGCCCTGGACCTTCGCGTCGGCGTCCGTGAGCGCCGCGACGAATTCCTTGTAGTGCTTCACACGCGTGAGCGGTGCTTCGTACGCCTCATGCTGGCGCTCGAACTCGAGAAAACCGGTTGCCTTACCCATGTGGTTCTCGTCTATCTAATCTATTTAGTGAGGGGGACCGCGGCCGCCGCCGCATCAGGTGCGCGGCGGGCGCATCATCGTCTTGGAGTCGTCTTCGCGGGATTAAGCGGCCAGTTCTTCCTGGTTCGCCTTCTTCGCGCCGATTTCGCCCAGTGCGCGCTTGTATTCCGTCGGGAACACCTTCACGAACTGGCGGCGTGCCGCGTCCCAGTTTTCCAGCAGCGCCTTTGCACGCGGCGAGCCGGTGAACTGGAAGTGACGCTCGACGAGTCCCTTGAGCAGCGCTTCGTCGGTCTGGCCGGCGTGCCACAGTGCGCGGTCGACCGTGCGTTCCTGCTCGGCCTGTTGCAGCACCGGTTCGAGCGTGACCATCGCCTTGTTGCACTTGCCGGCGAACGTGCCTTCCGGATCGAACACGTAGGCGATACCGCCCGACATACCCGCCGCGAAGTTACGGCCCGTTTCGCCGAGCACGACCACCGTGCCGCCCGTCATGTATTCGCAGCCGTGGTCGCCCGTGCCTTCGACGATCGCCGTCGCGCCCGAGTTACGCACCGCGAAACGCTCGCCCGCCACGCCACGCAGGAAGGCCTCGCCTTCGAGCGCGCCGTACATCACCGTGTTGCCGCAGATGATGTTTTCTTCGGACTTGCCGCGGAAGTCGTTGGTCGGACGGATGATGATGCGGCCGCCCGAGAGGCCCTTGCCCACGTAGTCGTTGCCGTCGCCGACGAGATCCAGCGTGATGCCGCGTGCGAGGAACGCGCCGAAGCTCTGACCCGCCGTGCCCTTGAGCTGGATGTGGATCGAGTCTTCCGGCAGGCCGTCGTGGCCGTACTGCTTCGCCACCACGCCCGAGAGCATCGCGCCGACCGTACGGTTGACGTTGCGCACCGGCTGGATGAACGAGACGTGCTCGCCCTTCTCGATCGCGGCCTTCGCCTTCTCGATCAGCGTGTGATCGAGCGCGCGGTCCAGACCGTGGTCCTGCGTGTCGACGTGCTTGCGTGCCACTTCGTCGCCCACTTGCGGCTGATAGAACACGCGCGAGAAGTCGAGACCCTTCGCCTTCCAGTGTTCCACGCCACGGCGCGTGTCGAGCAGATCCGCGCGGCCGACCAGATCGTCGAACTTGCGGATGCCGAGTTGCGCCATGATTTCGCGCACTTCTTCAGCGATGAAGAAGAAGAAGTTGACGACGTGCTCGGGCTGGCCCGAGAACTTCGCGCGCAGCACCGGATCTTGCGTCGCGACGCCGACCGGGCAGGTGTTCAGATGGCACTTGCGCATCATGATGCAGCCCTGCACGACGAGCGGCGCCGTCGCGAAGCCGAATTCGTCCGCGCCGAGCAGCGCGCCGATCACCACGTCGCGGCCCGTCTTCATCTGACCGTCGGCCTGCACGCGGATACGGCCGCGCAGCTGGTTCAGCACCAGGGTCTGCTGCGTTTCCGCGAGACCGAGTTCCCACGGCGTGCCGGCATGCTTGAGCGACGACAGCGGCGAAGCGCCCGTGCCGCCGTCGTGGCCCGCGATCACGACGTGGTCGGCCTTGGCCTTCGCCACGCCAGCCGCCACCGTGCCCACGCCCACTTCCGACACCAGCTTCACCGAGATCGACGACACCGGGTTCACGTTCTTCAGATCGTGAATCAGCTGCGCCAGATCTTCGATCGAGTAGATGTCATGGTGCGGCGGCGGCGAGATGAGGCCCACGCCCGGCACCGAGTAACGCAGCTTGCCGATGTATTCCGACACCTTGTGGCCCGGCAGCTGACCGCCTTCGCCCGGCTTCGCGCCCTGCGCCATCTTGATCTGGATCTGGTCCGCCGACGACAGGTATTCCGCCGACACGCCGAAACGGCCCGACGCCACCTGCTTGATCTTCGAACGCAGCGAGTCGCCATCCTTCAGCGGGATGTCCTTGACGACTTCCGGCCCGATGATCGACTGCATCGTGTCGCCATTCTTGATGGGGATGCCGCGCAGTTCGTTGCGATAACGCTTCTCGTCTTCGCCGCCTTCACCCGTGTTCGACTTGCCGCCGATGCGGTTCATCGCGACCGCCAGCGTGGCGTGCGCTTCCGTCGAGATCGAGCCGAGCGACATCGCGCCCGTGGCAAAACGCTTGACGATTTCCTTCGCCGGTTCGACGTCGTCGATCGAGATCGCGCGCGCCGGGTCGAGGCGGAATTCGAACAGACCGCGGAAGGTCATGTGGCGCTTCGTCTGATCGTTGATCAGGTGCGCGTATTCCTTGTACGTCTGATACGAGTTGCTGCGCGCCGAATGCTGGAGCTTGGCGATCGCGTCCGGCGTCCACATGTGGTCTTCGCCGCGCACGCGGTACGCGTACTCGCCGCCCGCGTCGAGCATGTTCGCGAGGATCGGGTTGTCGCCGAACGCGTCGCGGTGCATGCGGATCGCTTCTTCCGCGACGTCGAACAGGCCGATGCCGCCGACCTTCGAGGCCGTGCCCTTGAAGTACTTGGCGATCAGTTCGTCGGCGAGGCCGACTGCTTCGAAGATCTGCGCGCCCGTGTACGACATGTACGTGGAGATGCCCATCTTCGACATCACCTTGAGCAGGCCCTTGCCCACTGCCTTGGTGAAGTTGTAGACCGCCTTGTCCGCCGACAGGTCGCCCTTCAGGCCCTGCGCCATCTGCGCGAGCGTTTCCATCGCGAGGTACGGGTGAACGGCTTCCGCGCCGAAGCCCGCGAGCAGCGCGAAGTGGTGCGTTTCACGCGCCGAACCCGTTTCCACGACGAGACCCGTGCTCGTGCGCAGACCGTGCTGCACGAGGTGCGAGTGGATCGCCGAGGTGGCGAGCAGCGCGGGAATAGCGACGTTGTCGCGGTCCGCGCGGCGGTCCGACACGATCAGGATGTTGTAGCCCGACTTGACGGCATCCACGGCTTCCGCGCACAGCGATGCGAGACGCGCCTCGATGCCTTCCTTGCCCCACGACACCGGATAGCAGATGTTCAGCTCGTAGCTGCTGAACTTGCCGCCCGTGTACTGCTCGATCGCGCGGATCTTCGCGATGTCCTTGAAGTCGAGCACCGGCTGCGACACTTCGAGACGCATCGGCGGGTTGATGTTGTTGGTGTCGAGCAGGTTCGGCTTCGGGCCGATGAACGACACGAGCGACATCACCATGTTTTCGCGGATCGGGTCGATCGGCGGGTTGGTGACCTGCGCGAACAGCTGCTTGAAGTAGTTGTAGAGCGTCTTGTTCTTGTTGGACATGACCGCCAGCGGCGAGTCGTTGCCCATCGAACCGACAGCCTCTTCACCCGACATCGCCATCGGCGCCATCAGGAACTTCAGGTCTTCCTGCGTGTAGCCGAACGCCTGCTGACGGTCGAGCAGCGCGGCGGCTTCGGCGCGCGCGGTCGCGACGTCTTCCGCCTTCGGCTCGATCTCGTCGAGCTTGATGCGCACGGCGTCGATCCAGCTCTTGTACGGCTTGGCGTTGGCGAGGTTGTCCTTCAGTTCCTTGTCGTCGATGATGCGGCCGTGCTCCATGTCGATCAGGAACATCTTGCCCGGCTGCAGACGCCACTTCTTGACGATCTTCGACTCGGGAATCGGCAGCGTGCCGGCTTCCGAGGCCATGATGACCAGGTCGTCGTCGGTGACGATGTAGCGCGCCGGACGCAGACCGTTACGGTCGAGCGTCGCGCCGATCTGGCGGCCGTCGGTGAAGGCGATCGCGGCGGGGCCGTCCCACGGCTCCATCATCGCTGCGTGGTATTCGTAGAACGCCTTGCGGTTCTCGTCCATCAGCGTGTGCTGTTCCCAGGCTTCCGGGATCATCATCATCATCGCGTGGACGAGCGGGTAACCGGCCATCACCAGCAGTTCGAGACAGTTGTCGAACGATGCCGTGTCCGACTGGCCCGGATAGATCAGCGGCCAGAGCTTCGGCAGGTCGTCGCCGAGGACGTGCGAGGCGATCGCGCCGGTACGGGCGTTCAGCCAGTTCACGTTGCCCTTCACGGTGTTGATTTCACCGTTGTGGGCAATCATGCGGTACGGGTGAGCCAGTTCCCACGCCGGGAACGTGTTCGTCGAGAAGCGCTGGTGCACGAGCGCCAGTGCCGACACCACGCGCTCGTCCTGCAGGTCGCGGTAGTACACGCCGACCTGACCGGCCAGCAGCAGGCCCTTGTAGACGACCGTGCGCGCCGAGCACGACGGCACGAAGTATTCCTTGCCGTGCTTGAGCTTGAGCGCCTGAATGCGGTGGCTCGCGGTCTTGCGGATGATGTACAGCTTGCGCTCGAGCGCGTCCGTAACCATCACGTCCTTGCCGCGGCCGATGAAGATCTGGCGGATCAGCGGCTCGCTGGCCTTGACCGTGGGCGAGATCGGCATGGCGTGATCGACCGGCACGTCGCGCCAGCCGAGCACCACCTGGCCTTCGGCGCGCACCGTGCGCTCGAGTTCCTGTTCGCAGGCGAGACGCGAAGCGTGTTCCTTCGGCAGGAAGATCATGCCGACGCCATATTCGCCAGCCGGCGGCAACGTCACGCCTTGCTTGGCCATTTCCTCGCGGTAGAACGCGTCCGGAATCTGGATCAGGATGCCCGCGCCGTCGCCCATCAGCGGATCGGCGCCGACGGCGCCCCGATGGTCGAGGTTTTCGAGAATCTTCAGCCCTTGCTGAATGATTTCGTGACTTTTCTTGCCCTTGATATGGGCGACGAAGCCGACGCCGCATGCGTCGTGCTCGTTTTGCGGGTCATAGAGACCTTGCGCGGCGGGCACCGCGGCGCGCTGCTGGTGATCGTTCATGGGGACACCGTCCTAGAGGGGCCAGGGGAATGGCCGTTGATTCCGTACTTTGTTTTCCCGCCGCTTGCGTGACCGCTGTACGGCGTTGCGCGGGCGATGCTGGCTTCCCGCGTTGTGCGTCCAGGAGAGCCGAAAGGCGAATATACGCGACGAATCAAGGGCATGCAAATAAAACCGTGTGCTTAGACCCCAATTATCAAGTTGGTGCATTGCACCGTAATTTTATTGGTTCCATATCAAAATCGAGCAAAAGAAAACGGCGTTCGCGGACGCCGTTTTCAGAGATAAGTCGTTGATCCGTAATGGATCGAGGGTGCGCTCAGTGCGTGCCGGTGCCCGGCTTGCGCTCCTCGTGCGCCGACGACGGACTGGAGACGCTACCGCTGCCCGACGCCGTCGAGGTGCCGGAATGGCCGGCAGAACTACCCGGATTTGTACCTGGCGTTGCGCCGGAACCACTGCTTCCGTGCGTGCCGCCGTGGCTGCCGGCGTGCGCGGAGCCCGTCGAACCTGAATTAGGGACCGATTGATGTTCGCCCGCAGCCGAAGCCGGACTGCCTGCGTGGCCACTTGTGGAAGGCGCCGAAGTGGCCGCGGCAGGCGCAACCGTCCCAGCGGCGCCGAGCGCGCTCGATGCGCTTGTCGCAGCACCCGCAGAGGTCGCGCCCGGCGCTTCGCGCACCTTGCGCGGCCGACCGCGCGGCAGCGGCGAAACGCGCCGGTTGGCCGTGCGCCCCGCCCATTCGCGATAGGTGTCGCCGCCGAGCACCCAGCCCTTGAGCGTCGCCTGCATCAACTGATTGGTTTCGCGCTCGTCGAGCGGCTGCTCGCAGAGTTCGCGATACGCGCGCTGCCGCTCGAACGGCGTGTTGCCGAGCGCCCAGTACAGCGGATGGTCGGTGATCAGACTGTCGACGGTGAGCCCGATGTGATGCCGGTAGCTCGACCAGCGGTAGTCCTCCGGCGCCGCGACGAGGTGATTGCGCACCGGCGCAAGTTCGACCACGCGGCTCGCGAGCAGAAAGAAGCGCTCGCCCTCGATGACGGTCGCGCGGTAGCGCCCTTCCCACAACGTGCCGCGCCGCGCGTAACGCCGGTTGAAGTGCGCGACGTAACGCCGGCCGACCGCCTGCATCGCCTTGGGAAGGCTCGATTCGTCGGAGGGGGTGACGAGCAGCTGCACCGCGCCGGGCATCAAGACCCACGCATGCACCGCCAGGTGGTGATCGCGCGCCGCTGCCTTCAGGCAGTCGATGAACAGTTCGTAGTCCTGGTCGTCGACGAAAGCGGGCTGCTGATCCAGTCCGCGCAGAATCACATGCTGCGGCTGATCAGGAACATAAAGACGTGCAAGCCGTGCCATGCTCGATTTTCCTGGTACGTTGGTGAATACCCGCATGCCCGCCAGGCCGCGCCGGCGCTCGCTCTCGCGGGCATGCGGCTCGGGCGGAAAGCGCGCGGCGCTTAGGGAGAAACTTCTAACGACTGCATATGGTTTGTTGCAAACGTTGTGTACATAATGTGCGGGCCTTTAATGGAGGAGCACATATGAAATTAAAACAGGCGCTGGCAGCGATTTTCGCGGTCGCCGGGGTGTCGGGGGCATACGCGCAATCGGCCAACACGTTCTACGTAACAACGGGGTGGTTCCGTCTCATGCCGCAAGACTCGAGCGATCCGCTCAAGGTCGACAGCGTGGGCGGCACGACGGTCAACCAGGCTTTCCCGGGCACCGGCGCTAGCGTCGGCTCCGCGGACACGCTGGGCTTCTCGCTCGGTTACTTCATCACCGACAGCCTCGCGACCGAAGCCGAGCTCGGCATTCCGCCGAAGTTCGACATTTCGGGCGGCGGCAGCCTGAACCAGTTCGGCAAGGTCGGTTCCGCACGCCAGTGGAGCCCGGCACTGCTCCTCAAGTACTACTTCAACAAGCCGGACGCCAAATTCCGTCCGTACCTGGGCGTCGGCGCGACCTACGTCTGGTTCTCCGACGCGAAGATCACCAACTCCGCATTCGAACAAAGCGTTCTTGGGGGTCCGACCAGCGTTTCGACGAATCGTTCCTGGGCGCCCGTATTTAACGCCGGCTTCAACTACAGCTTCACGAAGCACTGGTTCGCCGGCTTCTCGCTGTCGTACATCCCTGTCAGCGTGACGGCGACGTACACCAGCACCACCGAACTCGGCACCACGCGCAAGGCGGAATCGAAGATCCACCTGAACCCGCTCGTGACGTACCTGAAGGTCGGCTACATGTTCTGAGCGCCGCCCGGCGCGGCAGGCAATATCAGCAGCATCGGCAGCATCGGCAACAGCAGCAGCGACGTTCGCAACGTATGCGGCAGCTCTCCGTCCCGCCCACACGGCGTCCGACGGAGAGCGGCATGCTTCAGCCTTGTCTCGCCTCCCACGCATCTCCCCTCCTACGCCAGCACCAGATGTTCCTGACAATTCGATGGGCTTTTCTTGATTCTATGCCTCTCGGAAAAAGCGTGCTGTCCCCGTAATCATTTATCTTCAGCCTGTCGCAACAGCTTGCCGCGGAGCCCCGCCGGACGGGCCTGTGCGTCGATTCGACCGGACATCCTCGCGCGCCGGGCACCGGATTTGCGCAATACTTCGACTCCAGCCCTCGACCGCGCAGCCCTTTTTCGTGCACGCGGCGCGAGCCTTTTACCTGTTTTCCAAGACGGAGCCATTCATGAGCGCATTTCCGAACACGCGTGACGCCCTCGGAGAATCCTGGACGCGCACGGGCCGCCACGCGCGCCGCATCGCGCGACGCGGCCGCAGCGCGGCGTCCGATATCGCAGACGAGCTGCGTGACCTGCTCGCCGAACTGGAAACCACGCTAGGCGACGGCACCCAGGCCGACGCCGCTGCGTTGCGCGCGGACGTTCGCAAACGCCTCGACGCAGCGCGCGAGCGACTCGAAGTGGCGCGCGCCGCCACGCGCGAACGCGCCGGCCAGGCGATGGATAACGCCGACGACTACGTACACGCCAACCCGTGGCAAGCGATTGCGATCGTGGGCGGCGTGGCGCTGGTCGCGGGCGCGATTCTCGCGCGCTGCCGCTAAGCGGCCGGGCCGCGCGAACCTGAGAGCGCGGCGCCGCGTGCATGACCTGCACGGCGCGCCGCGAACGACTGCGCAACGGCTGTCAATAAGCGCGCAGTGAACACGCCCTGACGATGCTCGCCAGGCGCCCGGAGGATCGGGCGTCAGTCGAGCGCGTGCGGGCCGATCAGATCGATGCGGTCCGTGCAAACGGTATCGACGCCCCAGCGCACGAGGCGCTGCGCGGTGTCGAGATCGTTCACCGTATAGGCGAGGATGAACAGGCCCGCTTCCTTGATGCGGGCCACGAGCGCTTCGTCGAGATGACGATAGCTCGCGTGCAGCGAGACGCAGCCGAGCGCCGACGTCTGCTCGCGCCAGTCGTCGGGCACGCGCTCGACCAGCAGACCGCGCGGCAGATCCGGCGCGGTCTCGCGCGCGGCCGCCAGCGCCTCGACGGAAAACGACGACAGCAGCGGCGGCAACGCGCCCGCCGCCATCGGCTTCGCCCACAGACGCGCGGTTTCGGCGCCGACGAGGCGACCCGTCTGCGCGTCGCGCCCCGGACACGGCTTGATCTCCACATTCGCCGCGAGCCCTTCCTCGCGGCAGCACTGCGCGACTTCCGCAAGCGTGGGCATGTGCTCGTCCTCGAAACGCGCATCGAGCCAGCTGCCCGCATCGAACGCCGCGATCTGCCGATAGCGCAGTTGCGCCGCCGCGCCCTGCCCATTCGACGTGCGATCGAGCGTGTCGTCGTGCAGCAGGAACGTGACGTCGTCGGCGGAAAGCTTGACGTCGAACTCCGCCATCGTATGCCCGAAGGCCGCGCCGACGCACAGCCCGGCGAGCGTGTTCTCCGGCGCGAGCGTGCCGCCGCCGCGATGCGCGGCCACGCGCGGATAAGGCCAGGTCTTCATCGGTTGCATGCGTGTGCTCGGTGCGGTTTGCGCGGGTCGTGGGCGTTCGTCAGACGTCGTCGGCGACGACAAACAGACGGCGGTATTCCTTCAGCGCGTAGCGATCGGTCATGCCCGCGATGTAATGCGCGATCTGACGCGGCTGCGTGGTCTCGTCGTGCATCTGGTACGCAGGCGGCAGCAGGCGCGGATCGTCGGTGAACGCGTCGAAAAGTCCCTTCACGACGCGCCGCGCCTTGTTCGCCATGCGCATCACGCGATAGTGGCGATACAGGTTGCGATACAGAAAACGCTTGAGCGCGGCCGCCTGCGTCGCGACGCGTTCGCTGTGCGCGACGATCGGCGGCGCGGCGCGCACTTCGTCGAGCGAGCGCGGCGCGTGCTCGGCGAGATTGCGGCTCGTCTGCCCGATCAAATCGACGATCAGCGTATTGATGATGCGCCGCACGGTCTCGTGAATCAGCCGCCGCCCGTCGATCTGCGGATACTCGGCGCGCGCGGCGTCGTAGTGGGTCTGCCAGAGTTCGACTTCGGCGAGCTGTTCGATGGTCAGAAGACCGGAACGCAGCCCGTCGTCGACGTCGTGATTGTTGTAGGCGATTTCGTCGGCGATATTCGCGATCTGCGCCTCGATGGACGGCTGTCGACCGAGCAGAAAGCGCTCGCCCAGTTCGCCCAGACGCCGCGCGTTCTCACGCGAGCAATGCTTGAGAATACCCTCGCGCGTCTCGAAACAGAGATTGAGGCCGTCGAACGCGCCGTAGTGCTCCTCCAGCTCGTCGACGACTGCGAGACTTTGCAGGTTGTGCTCGAAGCCGCCGTGCTCGCCCATGCACTCGTTGAGCGCGTCCTGACCCGCATGGCCGAACGGCGTATGACCGAGATCGTGCGCGAGCGAAATCGCCTCGACGAGATCCTCGTTCACGCGCAGTTGCCGCGCGACCGAACGCGCGATCTGCGCGACCTCGAGGCTGTGCGTGAGCCGCGTGCGGAACAGATCGCCTTCGTGATTCACGAAGACCTGAGTCTTGTATTCGAGCCGGCGAAACGCCGTGGAATGGACGATGCGGTCGCGGTCGCGCTGGAATTCGCTGCGCGCGGCGGGCGGCGCTTCGGCGTGACGGCGGCCGCGCGACTGCGAGGCGTGCGCCGCGTAAGGGGCAAGCCCCGCGTCGGGCGAGGCGGTCAGCGCGTCGGCGAAGGACGCGCCAGGATTGCTGCGGGTGTCGCTCAACGGTTCCTCCGCAAGGATCGCGACGCGTGCGCCGGCCGACACGTCTATCGAGTCGCCCGCCGCGTCGCAGGATAAGCCGCCACGGCGGCGCGAGCCGCGCGCGGCGACGCGCTCAGCGCGTGACGGTGGCGGCCAGCGTGGCCTGCACCGCTTCGTCGGGTGCGCGGCCGATGTGCGTTTCGCCGAAGCGCTTGAGCAGAATGAACTTGATCGCGCCGCCTTCGGCCTTCTTGTCGACCTGCATCAGATCGACGTAACGCTCAGCGCCGAGCGCCGGCGCGACGACCGGCAGATGCGCGGCTTCCACCACGCGCACGAGCCGCTCGCGCGAAGCTTCGTCGAGCATGCCGACGCGCACCGACAGATCGGCGGCCATCACCATGCCGCAGCCCACGGCCTCGCCGTGCAGCCACTCACCGTAACCGAGGCCCGCTTCAATCGCGTGACCGAAGGTGTGGCCGAAATTGAGGATCGCGCGCAGACCGCCTTCGCGTTCGTCGGCGGCGACCACCGACGCCTTGATCTCGCACGAGCGTCTGACCGCGTGCGCGAGCGCCTCGGGCTCGCAGCGGTTGAGCGCTTCGACATTCGCTTCGATCCACTCGAAGAATTCGGCGTCGGCGATCGCGCCCGTCTTGATGACTTCGGCCACGCCCGCCGCCAGCTCGCGCGGCGGCAGCGTGCGCAGCGCGCCGATGTCGGCGATCACGGCCTGCGGCTGGTAGAACGCGCCGATCATGTTCTTGCCGAGCGGATGATTGATGCCGGTCTTGCCGCCCACCGACGAATCGACCTGCGAAAGCAGCGTCGTGGGCACCTGGATGAACGGCACGCCGCGCATGTAGCAGGCCGCCGCGAAGCCGGTCATGTCGCCCGTCACGCCGCCGCCCAGCGCGATCAGCGTGGTCTTTCGGTCGGCGCGCGACGTGAGCAGCGCGTCGAAGATCTGATTGAGCGTTTCCCAGTTCTTGTGCGCCTCGCCGTCGGGCAGCACGACCGTGTTGACGTCCTTGCCGAGCGGCGCGAGCGCGGCGCGCAGCGTCTCGCCGTAAAGCGGATCGACGACGGTATTGGTGACGATCGTCACCGACTTGCCGGCGATGTGCGGCGCGAACAGCGCCGTCTGGCCGATGAGGTCGGAGCCGATGTGGATGGGGTAGGCGCGGTCGCCCAGTTCGACGTTGACGGTAATCATGCCAGGCAATAGTTCAGTGATGAGGCGCTGATGGGGAACGCGGGCGACTTGCGTGACGCGCTACTGCAACTACTCGCGCGCCGGCGCGCGCAGCACGCCGGCCATGTCGAGCTGCATCAGCACCATGTTGACGAGCCCGTTGACCGAAGGCCGGCCGGTCTCGATCACGAAATCGGCGACCTCGCGGTAGAGCGGATCGCGTTGCTCGTAGAGCGCTTCGAGCCGCCCTTTCGGGTCTTCGGTCTGCAGCAGCGGGCGATTCTTGTCGCGCCGCGTGCGCAGCCACAGATCGTGCGGATGGGCGCGCAGATACACGACGAAACCGCGCTCCTTGAGCGCCGCGCGGTTTTCCGGGCGCAGCACGGCGCCGCCGCCGGTCGCGAGCACGATGCCCTCGCGCGCGCTCAGCTCGTCGATCATCTGCGCTTCGCGGTCGCGAAAGCCCGCCTCACCTTCCATTTCGAAGATCACGGGGATGCGCGCGCCGGTGCGCGCCTCGACCTCGTGATCGGAATCGAAAAACGGACGCTCAAGCCGGCGCGCGACCGCCCGGCCCACGGTCGTCTTCCCGGCGCCCATGAGCCCTACGAAAAATACATTGGCGTTAGCGTCCCGCACTTGCAGCGTTTCCTACGAAAGGTTGGTGCCGCAGCTTACTGGCAAAGCGGCGGCGTTGTCGAGCCTGCGGCCCGCGCGATCCGGCCCCGAAGCGGATAAACCCGCTTTTTCGTGCGAATTTCCGCCGATTTGGGGCCGGTTCGTGCGCGATCTGCGCACGCGACGCGATCCGCGTGGAGCCGCCGCAAACCGGCGCACGGCTCCGTGCAATCATCGCGCAATCACCCGTTAATCGCCGGTGACCACGCGCGGCGTGATGAACACCACCAGTTCGCTGCGTTTGTCCCAATGCGCGCGATGCGAAAAAAGCGCGCCCAAAAGCGGTATTTTGCCCAGGAGCGGCACGCCCGTCACATCATCGCGGTCGTCGGTCGCATCGATTCCTCCGATCGAGACCGTGCCGCCGTCCTCGATTTCGACGCGCGTCTGCACGTGTTTCGTGTTGATCGCGGGCCCCGCGGCGGTCTGCTCGCCCACGCTGTCCTTCGCGACGTCGAGGTCGAGAATCACGCGGCCGTCCGGCGTGATCTGCGGCTCGACCTCCAGTTTCAGGCTTGCGCGCCGAAACTGCACGCCCGATACACCTTGCCCGACCTTGGCCTGATACGGCAGCTCGGTGCCTTGCTCGACCACGGCCTTGGTGCGATCCGCCGTCACCACGCGCGGACTCGACACCACGCGACCGCGCCCCTGCGCTTCCAGCGCGCTCAGTTCGATGTCGAGCAGCCGGGTCGCGCGGGCGGCGAGCAGCGTGAGGCCGAGTTGCGCGGCCGCGAAACCGTTGATCGCTCCCGCCCCCAGATCATAGAGCGTGCCGTCGGCGGCGCTGCCGCGCACGCCGCGCGCCGTGCCCTCGACCGCGTTCGGCGTCACGCCGAGCCGCACGCCCAGTGCGCGCGACAGGCCCTCATCGCCCTCGACGATACGCGCCTCGATCAGAACCTGCCGCGCGGGCGCGTCCAGCCGCCGGATCAGGTCGGCGATCTGATCGAGCCGCCCCGCCAGATCGGTGACGAACAGCAGGTTCGTGCGCGCGTCCGCGACTGCCGCGCCGCGTTTGGACAGCGCCCGCGGCGTGCCGGAACCGCCCAGCAGCCGCCGCAGATCCTCGGCGCGCGCGTAGTGCAGCTCGAACGCACGGCCCGCGAGCGGTTCGAGTTCGGCGGCGCGCGCATGCGCCTCGAAGCGCAGCCGCTCGCGCGCGGCGAGATCCGCGGCGGGCGCGACCCAGAGCACGCCGCCGTGCCGTTCCATCGCGAGGCCGTTCGACTCCAGCAGCAAATCGAAGGCGGCGCGCCACGGCACGTGGTCGAGGCGCAGCGTGATCTGGCCGCGCACGCGCTCGCTCGCGACGATGTTCAGCCGCGTGAATTGCGCGAAGGCGTGCAGCACGGCGGTAAGTTCGGCGCGCTGGAAGTTGAGCGAGATGGGACGGTCGGGCGGCAGACCGTCGTTCACGGACGCGGTATCGGCGAGACGCGACGGCGCGGGCAGCGGCACGGGCGGCCCTTCGAGCGGCTCGGGCGCGGCGGCTGGCGCGGTCATTGGCGTTGCGTCCGTGTCATTCGTGGACGGCGGCGCGGCCGGTCGCTCGTCAGCAGGGTCGGCAGGCGTGTCCTGCGTCGCCGAAAACGG
>NZ_JAAGPN010000169.1:0-17204 GCF_017104805.1 Paraburkholderia sp. Ac-20347
TCGCGATGATCGAACTGAGCCCCGCCGATCCACCGAGCACGCCCGCGCCCGGAATCGCGCGCGGTTCGATCATCGCGGCATGGCCGCCCGCCGTGGTTTCCGGCGACGCGCCCGCGTGCCGCGCGAGCGCGCGCTGCACGGCATGGAACACGAACTGGTGAATCGAGCGCGAATCGCGGAAACGCACCTCGATCTTCGACGGATGCACGTTCACATCGACGGCCTCGGGCGGCAGGTCGAGGAACAGCACATACGACGGATAACGGTCGCCGTGCAGCACGTCCTCATAGGCCGCGCGCACCGCGTGCGTGAGCAGCTTGTCGCGCACGAAGCGGCCGTTCACGAAGAAGTACTGCTGATCGGCGCGATTGCGGCTCGCCGTCGGCAGACCCGCGCAGCCGTAGACGGCGAGCGGACCCGCGCGCTCGTCGAGCGGCAGATGCGCGGTGGCGAAGGTCTCGCCGAGAATCTTCGAGACGCGCGTGCCCGGATCGCTCGCGTTCCAGTGCTCGACGGCGCGGCCGTTGTGCAGCACCGAAATCGCCACGTCCGGACGCGCGAGCGCGCTGCGGCGGATCATTTCCAGGCAATGACCGAGTTCGGTCTGCTCGCTCTTGAGGAATTTGCGGCGCGCGGGCGTATTGAAGTACAGCTCGCGCACTTCGATAGTCGTGCCCTGGCCGCCCGCGGCGGGCGAGATCGCGCCCGTATGCGCGTCGATCTTGACGGCGTGCGCGTCCTGCGCGGTGCGGCTCGTGATCGACATTTCGGCGACCGAGGCGATCGAGGCCAGCGCTTCGCCGCGAAACCCGAGCGTCGCGACGCTTTCGAGTTCCGCGAGCGAGCGGATCTTGCTGGTGGCGTGGCGCATCAGCGCGAGCGGCAATTCGCCTTCGGGAATGCCGCAGCCGTCGTCGGCGATCGAGATGCGTTTGACGCCGCCTTCGTCGAGCAGGATGCGCAGCGTGCTCGCGCCCGCGTCCAGCGCGTTTTCGAGCAGTTCCTTCACGACCGAGGCGGGGCGCTCGACCACTTCGCCGGCGGCGATCTGGCTGATCAGCTGATCGGGCAGCGCCTGGATCGCGCGCGCGGGCCGCGGGCCGCGCGAGACGGATTCGGGCGCCGCGGTGGCTGCGTTGGCCGAGTCCGCCGCGTTGGCCTCATGGGCGTCGGCGGAGGCGGGAGCGTCGGGCGCGGCGGCGCCGGTGGGATCGGAATTCGAAGACATGCGCGCAATTATAGCGAGTCGCGACGCGCCGGCCTGGCGCGCGACTCGCGCCCCTTAAGTGTCCGTTAAGCGCCAATATGCGATCTATTGGACGCATTTTTGCCGCCGTTCACGGGAATTTTTCGTGACGGCGGGGCACTTTCTGTATCATGGCGCGGTCAATTTTCCTTCTCGCGCAACACCGGGCGAGGGCGCTTCCTGCAAGCGCTCCGTCCTCGACCAATAAGGGACACTTTTGGATACGCTGCTGCAGTTCGTCAATCTTGTCTTGCACATCGACAAGTTTCTCGGAGTCTTCATCCACCAGTACGGTGCCTGGGTCTATGCGGTCCTGTTCCTGATCGTGTTCTGCGAAACCGGGCTCGTCGTGCTGCCGTTCCTGCCGGGCGATTCGCTGCTGTTTATCGGCGGCGCGTTCGCGGCCACGCACGAGATGAATCTCGGCCTGCTGCTCGTGCTCCTGATCGTCGCGGCGGTCACGGGCAACACGCTCAACTACATGATCGGCCGGGCGATCGGACCGGCAGTGTTCAATACGCGCATACGCGGGCTCGAACGCTTCCTCGACCGCGCCGCGCTGCAAAAGACCCACAACTTCTACGAACGTCACGGCGGCAAGACCATCGTGCTCGCGCGCTTCATTCCGGTCGTGCGCACGTTCGCGCCGTTCGTCGCGGGCGTCTCGCAGATGAGCATGCAGCGCTTCCAGCTCTTCAACGTCGCGGGCGCGCTGTTCTGGGTGCTGCTGCTCGTGCTGCTCGGCTTCTTCTTCGGCAACATTCCGTTCATCCGCCAGTACCTCAACATCATCGTGCTGGTGGGCATCGGCGCGGCGATCGTGCCGGTCGTGCTCGGCGGCCTCTGGAAGATGATGCGCAAGAACAGCGGCGGCAATGCCGTGCGCGGGCCGAATGGCAATTGAGGCGCACTGAGCGGCTGATCGGCTGAACGTCGGATCGGCGCTTCACGAAAAAACGGCATCGCCCGCAAGGACGATGCCGTTTTTCTTTGCGCGGACGCCTTACGCGCCCTGCGTGCCGATGCGCCGGATGATCGACGGCGTTTCCGGCGTCGGATAACCCGCGTCGCGGAAGGTCTCGACGATCGCGCGGTTGGTGTCGAAATACACCTGCCAGTAGGTGTCGTTGTTGGTGTACGGACGCACCGCGAGCAACGGACCTTCGGGCGTGAACGAGAGAATCTCGACGTCGGGCGCGGGTTCCTGCGCGACGTTCGGGATTTTCGCGAGGGCCGCGCGCAGCCGGTTGGCGGCATCGACGGGATCGACGCCGTTGGCGATCTTCGCGGTCAGCTCGACGCGGCGCACGGGCGTCGCGCTGTAGTTCGAGATGGTGTCCGAGAAGATCTTGTTGTTGCCGACGATGTTGATCACGTTGTCCGGTGAAATGATGGTTGTGCCGAAGATGCCCAGCTCTTTCACGGTGCCGGTCACGCCGCCCGCCGTCACGAAGTCGCCGACCTTGAACGGACGCAGCACCTGCATGAACACGCCCGCCGCGAAGTGCGCGAGCAGACCGCCCCACGCCGTGCCGATGGCGAGGCCGAGACCGGCGAGCAGCGCCGCGAACGAGGTGGTCTGCACGCCGAACACCTGCAGGATCGCGAGCACCAGCAGCAGGTTGAGCACGCCCGCGAGAATCGAGCTGAGGTAGTGCGCGAGCGTGGGGTCGACGCGTTCATTGCGGCCGAGCAGTTTGCGCAGGAAGCCGGCGATCAGGTTGATGACCCAGCGCCCGACGATCCACAGCACGATCGCCGCCAGCACCTTGGTCCCGAAGTCGATGCCTCGGGTCATGATGAATACGCGGATGGTTTCGAGATCCAAGATGCCCTCGCTTGAGTCGATGATTGAGCCGGAAAGACGCGCGAACTGCAGAGCACTGCGAGCTGATGCGACTGCCTGAAACAAACCTGCGACGACGTTGAGGCAAGAACTGCGAAACGGTCGGTGACGCCGATGCTTAACGATCTGGCGAAAAGCCGGCAGGGCGCCGCGCCTTCGCGTCATATCCGTGCATTTATAGGCGAAGTGGCGATCGCGTGCATCCTGCGTGCCCGGCGTCGTCGGGGTTGACCCGACAAGGGTCGCGCGGCTCGTTGCCTCGATTCATGCGCACCGCATACCGGTTCGGTTGTATCGTTGCGCGACGGTTATTCACCGCATCCCATCACTTCGCGATACCCGATCAGGAGGCCAGCCATGAACCTGCAGAACACCGATCTGCATCTCATCGACGTCAATCTCGACGAACTGCGTCCGACGCAGCTTACCGTCGGCTTTCGCGAGGTCAACGCCAAGCGCGAGCACTGGACATCGCTCGACAAGAAAGGCCGCGCGGCGGCGATCGATTCGCACTGGTTTCCGGCCGTGCTCGGGCCGAAGGGGCGCTACTACGTGGTCGATCATCACCACCTCGGGCTCGCGTGGCTGCACGAAGGCGTGCCGAGCGTGAAGGTGACGGTGCTCAAGGATCTGTCGTGGCTCGACACCACGATCTTCTGGCGGATGATGGAGCACAACCAGTGGGTGCATCCGTTCGATGCGTCCGGCGAGCGCTGCGATTACACGAATCTGCCGAAGCAGCTGCTCGGTCTCGCCGACGATCCGTACCGCAGCCTCGCGGGCGAGTTGCGCGTGGCGGGCGGCTACGCGAAGGACACGACGCCGTTCAGCGAATTCCTCTGGGCCGACTATCTGCGCCGCAAGGTGTCGGCGGCGCGCGTGCGCAAGGACTTCGACGAGGCGCTCAGCGAGGCGCTCGCCCACGCACACGACCCGGACGCGCGTTATCTGCCGGGGTGGTCCGGCGTGGTGCCGCCGGCGGGGCAGGCTGCGCAACCGGCTCAAGCCGCCAAACCTGCGAAGTCTGTGAAAGCTGTGAAAGCCGCGCAGGCGTCGCAAGCGTCGCAGGCGCAGCAACCCGCGGCTACGGCGTCGGGCAAGGGCAAGAAGGCGTCGAAGTAGCGAGGATGCGCGGCGCCCTACATCGGCAAGGTGGATTTGCTGTAGGGCGACGTTTCGATCACGAGGTCGTCGCGCGCGGTTTTGCGTTCAGCGCTGCGTCCAGTTTCGCGCTCTGCGTGGCGATCAGCCGCGCGTCGACTGACCAGACCGCCGGCGACGAGCGCGAACAGCGCGCTCAGCACATACGCGGCGGCGCGCGGGAAGAACGCTTCGACCGGATGACGCTCGCGCCACGGGCCGCCCGCATCGGCGAACACGAGGAAGGTGAGTGCGGCGTCGAAGGCGCACGCGAGCACCATCATGCCGACGAACACGCGCGCGCCGCGCACGCTCACGTCCGGGCGCATCGCGCGGATGAACCAGCAGACCAGTTGCACGGCGGCAAGCAGGGCGAGATTCGAAACCAGGCAGTAGACGAAGTTATCCATGTGACGTGTCGAGCAAGATCGAGCGACGCGCGGTGGAAGACGGCACCGCGCGGACCGTCGCGGCGCGAGGTCGCGCGCCGCCGGCTTTTTGAGCGGCGCGATCATGGCACGAGGGTCTTTCTCGAAAAATGCGTGGACGGGCGGATTGCCACGCCCGGCGCAGCGGCCGACGCGCCGCAATGGCTGCGGCGCGCCGCGTGGCGCGGCTCAGGCGGGTTTGTGAAGCTTTGTCAGGTGCGCGGGCGGGTTGTATCGGCGCAACTGGGCGCGCGGCAATGTCTGCGCGCGAGTTCAGCCGACGCTGTCAGCGCATGCCGCCGACGATGTCAGCGCGCGTCGGGCAGCGACGCGTGCGGCGGCGTGCCGTTCGTCAGATATTCGCAGAGCCACAGGGTCGCGGGACCGGCGCCCGTGTCGGTGCGATGGATCAGCGTGACGTTGTAATTCACCGAGCTGCGGTCGGCGAGCGCGATGCGCACGAGGCGGCCCGCTTCGAGATCGGCTTCCACCAGATGGCGCGGCATGGAACCCCAGCCCAGGCCCGCGAGCAGCAGACGGTGCTTCGCGCCGAGGTCGCCGAGTTTCCACGCGCGGTTGCTGTACACGCCGAAGGTCTGCCCGACCGTCAGGCGGCTGCGGTCGGTGAGCACGAGTTGCGTGTGCTCGCGCGCGTCGGAAATGCGCACGGGCTGCGCGGCCTGCGCGAGCGGATGACAGGGCGCGGCCACCATCACCAGTTCGACGGTGCCGATCGCGCGCGCCTCGATCACGTGCGGCCAGTTCTGGTTCGGCCCGCTGATGCCGAACGCGCAGTCGCCGTCGAGCACGAGCTTGAGCACGCCGCCGAGCGCTTCCATCGTCAAATTCAGCGCGACGGTGGGGAATTCGCGCGCGAAGGCCTGCAGCGCCTGCACCAGCCGTCCCGACGGAAACATCACGTCGACGGCCACCGAGACTTCGCCTTCCAGCCCGCGCTGCAACCCGGCCGCCTTGGCGTTAAGCTGGCCCATCAGCAGGTCGAGGCGGCGCGCGTCGGCGAGAATCGCACGGCCCGCCGCCGTGAGTTCGGGCTTGCGCTTGCCGCGCTCGAACAGCGCCACGCCCAGCAGCGCCTCCAGATTCGCGATCGTGTAGCTCACCACCGACTGCGCGCGGTCGAGCTGGCGGGCCGCCGCCGAGAAGCTGCCGGTTTCCGCCACCGCGATCAGCGCGCGCAGTTGTTCGAGGCTCGGAGAGCGGTCCATGGGCGATCTATCGAAAAATTGGATGGTAACGATCCATTCTAGACGATTGTTTGAATAGCTCGCGTCGGGGTAAAGTGCGCGTTCCCCATCAAGGATAACCATGCCGATGAATCGAACCGTCAAGTCCGCCGGCCGCTACAGCGGCGTCGCCATGCTGCTGCACTGGCTGGTCGCCGTGCTGATCGTCTGGGGCTTCGCGCTCGGCTGGATCATGACCGACATTCCCGGCATCACGCCCACCAAGCTGCGCTATTTTTCGTGGCACAAGTGGATCGGCGTGACCGTGCTTGCGCTCGTGCTGGTGCGCCTGATCTGGCGCGCGACGCACGCCGCGCCCGTGCTGCCCGCCGCGACGCCCGCGTGGGAGAAGGGGCTCGCGCATCTCGGTCACTTCCTGCTTTACGTGCTGATGGTGGCGATTCCCGTGACCGGCTATCTGTACAGCTCGGCGGCCGGCATTCAGGTGGTGTATCTCGGCATCTGGCCGCTGCCCACGCTGATCGATCCGGACACCGCGCTCAAGGGCACGCTGCGCCTCGTGCACGTGTCGCTGAACTACACGCTGCTCGCCGTGGTGGCGCTGCACGTGCTCGCGGTCGTGAAGCATCAGTTGCTCGACCGGCAGAACATCCTCGCGCGCATGCTGCCGTTCGGCACGCCGCGCGATTGAACACCCCGTGCGCCGCGCCTCGCGCGCCGCTTTCCTTTTCGACGTCTTTTTCACCGCTTCCAGCGTAAATAGCGAACCGATCATGATCCACCGTCTCGTCCAGAAAGCCTCCGTCGTCGCGCTCGGCGCGGCGCTCGCCGCCGGCGCGGCCTTCACCGCTTCGTTCGCCCTGAACGCGGATGCGGCGCCCGAAGCCGGCAAGAGCACCGTCTCGGCCGTGTTCAAGCAGATGAACGTGCCGGTCGAAGGCAAGTTCAACCACTTCAGCGCCGACGTGCATTTCGATCCGGCCAACGCCGCCGCATCGAGCGCGAAGCTCGACGTCGAGGTCGCGAGCTTCGACCTCGGCTCGCCCGACTACAACAAGGAAGTGGCCGGCGACGAGTGGTTCGACGCAGGCAAATTCCCGCACGCGACCTTCGTCTCCACGCAGATCAAGGCCGGCGCGAACGGCGCGTATTCGGTCGCGGGCAAGCTCACGATCAAGGGCAAGACGACCGACGTCGTCGTGCCGGTGCAGTACCACAAGGACGGCGCGAACCAGGTGTTCGACGGCGCGCTGCCCATCAAGCGCCTCGCGTACAACATCGGCACGGGCGAGTGGAAAGACACCTCGATCGTCGCCGACGACGTGCAGATCAAGTTTCACATCGTGGCCGCCGCGCATTGACGCGCACCGGCTGTCCGTTTTCATCGCAAATCGCATTCGCTTCGTCTTAACCCCAGCATCAGGACACACGCTCACATGAAGAACACGATCTTCGCCGCGGCTGCCGCCGCCGCACTCGCCGCCGCCATCGCCACGCCCGCCGTCGCTGCGCCGACCACCTACAACCTCGACCCGACGCACACGTACCCGAGCTTCGAGACCGACCACTTCGGCGGCGTCTCGGTGTGGCGCGGCAAGTTCACGAAGAGCTCGGGCACGGTCGTGCTCGACCCGGCTGCGAAGACCGGCACGGTCGACGTGACCATCGACGCATCGTCGATCGACACGGGCAACAAGGCGCTCGACAAGCACGTCAGCTCGGCGGAAATGCTCGACGCAGCCAAGTACCCGACGGCGGTCTACAAGGGCACGTCGATCAAGTACGACGGCGACAAGCCCGTCGAAGTGATCGGCACGTTCACGCTGCACGGCGTGACCAAGCCGCTGAACCTGAAGATCGATTCGTTCAAGTGCTTCCAGAACCCGATGCTCAAGCGTGAAGTGTGCGGCGCCGACGCGACCGCCACGTTCGATCGTTCGGACTACGGCGTGAACTACGGCCAGGCATATGGCTTCAAGATGGCCACGACGCTGCAGATCCAGGTCGAAGGCATCAAGGCCGACTAAGTCTTTGCCGATTTGAGCCGCCGAGGCTCGACGAAGAAAGCCCGTGCGCGTGATGCGTGCGGGCTTTTTTCATGGGCGCGGCACGGTCCGTTCGTGCGATGGCGCGTCTATGGGATGATCTCGCTTTGTCCGGCGCGGGGCGTGCTTGCCGCGCATAGCCGGGAAATCTCAGGCTCGAAACAGGGAGAAGGGCGATGTCGCGACTCGCATGGGGGCATGCGCGGATTCGGCGCGTACAGGACGCGGCGTATGTTGTGGCGCGCGTTGCTGCGTGCGTTGCGGGCTTGTGTGCGGTGTTCGGCGCGTCGGCGGCGCAGGCCGCGCCTGCCGTCGAGGCAGGCGACTACATCTTCGTCGAGGGCGGCAGCGGCCACGGCTCGCTGAGCGTGAAGAACGGCCGCTTCAGCATCGAGACGGTGGGCGGGAATTGCCACGAATGTCAGGTCGACGGCAAGATCGTGGGCCGCACCGGCATCGCGACCGATAGCGACGCCACCTGCCGGATCAGCATGACGGGCGCGAACGGCCAACTGAAACTCGACACCGGCGATTCGGACGCATGCCGCTCGTTCTGCGGCATGCGCGCGGACTTCCAGGGCGAATACCGCAAGCCGCCCGAGGCGTGCCGCGATGCGGCGCGCGCAACGCGTCTGAAGTCGGCGCGGGCGCTGTATGCGAAGAAGGATTACGCGGGCGCGAGCGCGGCGCTGGGTTCGCTGGTCGGCGAGTGCCAGACGTTCATGAACTGGATCGAGCGGGACAGCGCGCGCAGCGATCTCGCGCTCGCGCAGTATCACCTTGGGCAGAGCGCGCAGTGCGTCGCGACGCTCGCGCAAACCGTCGCGATCCAGAACGGCACGGATGAACTGCCGCCCTGCGACGCCGATAACTATCGCAGCGTCGGCAAGGCGATTCTGTTCAACGAGGCAATGTGCAAGCGCGCCGCGGCGGGCGGCAAGCGCTGAGAGCGGCGGTGCGCGATTCGCGTGGATCGCGCAACTGATGAGGCGTTAGTGGATCGGCGAATCGCTGCTGTGCGTGCCGTGCGGCGCGAGCGCGACATCGACCACGTGCGTATGCCAGATGCCGCACGTCGCCTTGACGGGCACCCATGCGTACTTGCCGCGCAGTTTCGCGAAGCCGCGCAGGTGAATCAGCGTGTCGATGGGCGAGGCCTGCGGTACCGGGCTCGACGCGCCGTCAGGCAGCGCGCTCGCAGGCACCGGGCTTTCGACTTTCGCGGTGAGCGCGCGGCGGTCGGGGACCATCAGCGAGTCGTAGCGCGGTGCGCCGTGCACCCATTGATCGAGCGCGGCGACGCAGTTCACCACGGCGTCGGGCACCTTCATTCGGCGCAGATATTCGTAGTCTTCGGGCGGAGCTTGAACTTGGGCCTGGACGCGCAGACTGATCCAGAGCAGCGCGAGCATGACGCAGGCGAGAGTCGAGAACTTCATGTTGACGTGGCCTGTGCGGCGGGGGAACGGCAGGGTGGGGAAGTATACACGCTGAGCTGGGCGAGGCTTGCCCGGGAACGCAGACCGCATCCGGCAGAAAGCGTCGCGCAAAAGCAAAAAGCCCAGTCACGAGGACTGGGCTTCTTGTTTCAAGCTTTGGTAGGCCGTACGGGATTCGAACCTGTGACCAACGGATTAAAAGTCCGCTGCTCTACCAGCTGAGCTAACGACCCGAAAGAAGCGGGATTATAGCAGACATCCTATACGTGTCAACCCTGGGCCGTGCGTTCATTTGGCGTTCACGGAGCGCTCGGGCAAGACAAGCCAAAAGAAAAAGCCCGGAATACGGTGTATTCCGGGCTTTTCGGGAAATGCGAGAGGCGCGCTTGGCGAACCGGCGGTCGTCGACATCGCAACGACGGCCGCATTCGCTTCACGCTACATCGATCCAGCGGCGCTTACTTGAGCTGTGACAGCTTGCTCTGTGCCGTCTGGGCAACGTCCGAGCTGCCGTATTGCGAAACGATCTGTTCGAGCGTGCGCTTGGCCGCAGCCTTTTGCCCCTGCTCCATCTGATTGTTCGCGATCGCCAGCAGCGACTCGGCTGCGCGCGGATGTTGCGGATAGTTCTTGACCACGCCCTGCCACGTCGCCGTCGACCCCTTGTAGTCCTTCAACGCATACAGCGCGTTGCCGAGCCAGTACTGCGCCGTAGGCTGATACGGGCTCTGCGGATACTTGGAGATGAAGCTGCGGAACGCCGAAGCGGCCTGCTTGAAGTCACCGTTGCGGAACTGCTGGGAAGCGGAGTTGAACGCATCCATTTCGCCCGGCTGAACGGTACCCTGCACGCCATCCACGGTCTCTTGCTGCGGCTCGAACTTCTTGAGACGCGTATCGAGATCCGTGTAGTAGTCCTTCTGTTGCTTCGTCAGGGTCGTGAGCTCGTTCGCCAGATCCTCGGTCTGTCCGCGCAACGTGGCGACCTGCTGGTTGAGCTGGTCGATGTGGTTGGACTGATCGAGAATCGTGCGCTGTGCGGCGGACAACTGGCTCGACAGATTGTCGGTCTTGGCGCGCAGGTCGAGAATCGCCTGGCGCGCCTGATCGTCATCGAAGAGACCCGCGTGGGCCGGGATCGCCGCAAAGGCGACGCCGGCCACGCAGGCGGCTGCGGCTACCCGCAGCGGGGAGAAACGGTGCGACATACGCCCCTTCATCCAATGCTCAGATTACTGTTGGTACACGAGGTCGGCACGACGGTTTTGCGCCCACGAGGCTTCGTCGTGACCTTGTGCGACCGGCTTTTCCTTGCCCAGGCTCACAGCTTCCATCTGCGAATCGGGCACGCCCATCAGCGACAGCGCCTTGCGGACAGCTTCAGCACGCTTCTGGCCGAGTGCCAGGTTGTACTCGCTCGTGCCGCGCTCGTCGGTGTTGCCCTGGATCAGGACGTGACGTTCCGGGTGCGTCTTGAGGTACTGGGCGTGAGCCTGGATCACGCTCTGGTAGTCGTCCTTGACTGCGTAGCTGTCGAAGTCGAAGTACACGCTGCGCTTGGCGAGCGGGCTGTTCGGATCGTTCAGCGGGTCGACGTTCACTTGCGCGACGGCGTTCGGGTTCGGCTGCGTGCTCATCGAGCCGGCGTTCGCGTTTTCGTCGGTCTTCGGAGCCGACTTACACGCGGCCAGTGCACCGATCATCAAGACGGCCAGCGCCAGGCGGAATTTGTTCGACATCATTTTTGCTCTCCTGAAGTGTTATTGCATAAAAGGACCCCAGGACGGCTCGCGTACGCTGCCGCCCTGAACGGACAGGATTTGCCGCGTACGACCGTCGGTCGATACAGCAGCCAGCACGCCACGGCCGTTCACCTGAGTGGCGTAAAGAATGTACTGACCGTTCGCCGCGAAGCTGGGCGATTCGTCATGTGTCGTGTCGGTGAGCGCGGTTGCGACGCCGGACTGCAGATCTTGAATGTACAGCTTAAATCCGCCGCCCGTGCGTGAGATGTACGCCAGCTGTTTGCCGTCGGGGCTGACCCGCGGGCTCGTGTTATAGCTGCCGGTAAACGTCACGCGTTGTGCTGCGCCTGCGCTTTCACCCTGTGCGGACATCCTGTAGATCTGCGGCTGGCCGCCGCGGTCGCTCGTGAAGTAAATCGAGCGTCCGTCAGGAGAGAAGGTGGGTTCGGTGTCGATGGTCGTGCCTTGCGTCAGGCGGCGCAAACCGGAGCCGTCGGCATTGACGGCGAAGATCTGCGTGTTGCCCGTGCGCGACAGCGCGACGGCGAGCGTGCGGCCGTCCGGCGACCAGGCCGGTGCCGAGTTGTTGCCCTTTTGGTCCGAGATGATGACGCGCCGCCCCGTAGGCAGGTCATGCACGTAGACGATGGGCTTCTTCTTTTCGAAAGAAACGTAAGCGACCTTGGTGCCGTCGGGCGACCAGGCCGGCGAGATGATCGGCTCGGGGCTGGAGAGCGCGATGTGCGCGTCCTGTCCGTCGGAGTCCGAAATCTGCAGCTGATAGCGACCGCCCGTGCGGATCACGTACGACAGGCGCGTGGCGAACACGCCGCGGTCGCCCATCAGCTTCTGATAGATGTAGTCCGCGACCTTGTGCGCGCTCATGCGCAGGCCCGCGGGCGGGCTTTGCAGCACGAGGCCGCCGAGGCTTTCGCCCTTGACGGTGTCGTAGAGCTTGAAGCGCACTTCGTACTGGCCGTTCGGCAGCTTGTTGACGCTGCCCGCGACGAACGCGTTGGCGCCCTTGGCCTTCCAGCTGCCGAGGTCGACCGAGTCGGTTTCCGACACCGGCGCGCTGCCGGCGTCGACGTTGGTGAATTTGCCGCTGCGCGCGAGGTCGGCGCGCACGATCGCGGCGACCTGCTGCGGCGAATTGGCTTCGCCCGCGAAGGTCGCCGTGGCGATCGGAAACTGGGTGGAGCCCACGCCGGTGACGAGGACGTTGAGTTGGGCGTTCGCGGCGCCGCCCACTGCGATCAGGCAGGAAGCGACGAGGGTACGCAGGCCAATTTTCGTCATCAGACTCATGCTGTGATGTTTCCTGAAAAAGCGATATTTGTCACACCGCGCGACAGCAGACAGACCCGAAATGCATCGAATCGTTCCTGTCTGCCGCCGCGCGCCAGCGTTTTTGCACTCTGACTTGCGCCGTCAACCCGCCGGGCGCAAGGTAATCTTGAAACTGGACGGCGTCTTGCCGTCGGTGTCCTGCGGCATCGGGTCCGAAAGCTTGACCGCACGCAAGGCTGCATCGTCCCAGGACGAGTTGCCGCTGCTGCGCGTGATCGTCGCCGAAAGCAGCGTGCCGCTCGGCGAACAGTGCACGGCGATCTCCGTCTCGAGGCCCGACGTTTCGCCGGACCACGTGATGTTCGGACGCACGCGGCGGCGCACCTTGTCGGCATAACCCGGCGTGGCTGCATTGCCGCCCGAACCGCTGCCCGTGCCGCTCTTCGCGAGACCGTTGCCGCTCGTGCCTTCGCCGCCGCCCATCGAGCCTTGCATCTGCGCGATGCGCGCGCGCCGCTCGGCGTCGAGCTTCTTGGCCTGGGCGTCGGCTTGCGCCTTCGCCTTCGCGGCCTTGTCGGCGTCGGCCTTCTTCTGGGCGTCGAGCTTCGCCTGCTTCTGCTGCTCTTCTTCCTGCTGCTTCTTCAGCGCGTCCTGCTGCTGTTGCTGCTGCTTGAGCTTCTCGGCGGCCTGCTGCTGTTCTTGCTGCTGCTGTTGCTTGAGCTTCGCGGCCTTCTGCTGCGCGGCGAGCTGCGCCGCCTGCTGGGCGGCCAGTTGCTGCTGGCGCTTCGCATCGGCTTCCTGCTGCTGCTTGATGCGCTGCTGTTCGGCCAGTTGCGCCTCGCGCGCCGCGGCTTCCTGCTGCTTGCGCTTTTGCTGCTGCAGCGCGATGTCGGCGTCTTCCGTCTGCGGCGGCGGCGGGGCAGGGGCCACCGGCGCGGGCGGCGGCAACGGCTTCGGCGTCGACAGGTCCGGCACCTCGGTCCAGAGCTCCGCCTCTTCACCCGCCGGCGTGCTGTTCTGCCAGTGGATGCCGTGGTAGAGGAAGAAACCGAGCAGCACGTGCATGACCACGGCGAGCGCTATAGCACGCCCCGTGCCACGCTCGCGCGGAGGCTGCAGCGGATAAGTGTCTTTCTTGCCGGTCATTGCGATTTGACGAGCAGTCCGACACGCTTGACGCCGTGCGCCTTCAGATCGGACATGACGTTCATCACCGTCTCGTACTTCACGGACTTGTCGGCGGCGATCACGACGGGCTGGTCGGGATGACTCTGCTCGCGGTCGGCGACGAAGCCGTTAAGGTCGGCGCGCGACATGGTTTCCTGCTGCGTGGCGCCCGAGTCGTCCTTATATTTGACGCTCAGATTGCCGTCGGGCCGGATATTGACCACGACGGGTGGAACCTGCTGCTGCTGCGACGCGCCACCGACGGTCGGCAGATTGACGATGGACGGCGCCACCAGCGGCGCGGTCACCATGAAGATCACGAGCAGCACCAGCATCACGTCGATGTACGGCACGACGTTGATGTCGGCCATCGCGCGGCGCGAGCGGCTGCCTCGCATGCTCGAACGGACTGAGCCTCCCATCTTCGACTCCTTGCTTCGTGAAGATTAGTGGGCCTGACGCTGCAGGATGTTCGAAAACTCTTCGATGAAGGTTTCGAAGCGGATCGCCAGACGGTCGATGTCGTGCGCGTAGCTGTTGTACGCAACGACGGCCGGAATCGCGGCGAACAGACCGATGGCGGTAGCCGTCAGCGCTTCGGCGATGCCGGGCGCGACGTTCGCGAGCGTGGCCTGCTGCACGTTCGCGAGACCGCGGAACGCATTCATGATCCCCCACACGGTGCCGAACAGACCGATGTACGGGCTGACCGAACCGACCGAGGCGAGGAACGAGAGATTCGCCTCGAGCGCGTCCATTTCGCGCTGGAAGGCCGCGCGCATGGCGCGGCGGGCGCCGTCGAGCACGAGGCTCGGATCGTTCAGACGCTTCTCCTTGGCCTTCAGGAATTCGCGCATGCCCGACTCGAAGATACGCTCGAGCGCGCCGATCGTGTGGCGGTTGTTCGCTGCGCTCTGGTAGAGCGCCTGCAGGTCGCCGCCCGACCAGAAGTCGCGTTCGAAGCGCTCGGTCTGCCGGCGTGCGCGGCGGATGGCGAACCACTTGCGGAAGATGAAGGTCCAGGAGATCAGAGACAGCAACAGGAGAAGTCCCATCACCGCCTGTGCCAGTATGCTCGCATTAAGAACGAGTGAAATGATCGACAGATCTTGTGTAGTGTTCATAGAGGTTCGTTGTAACGTCCCGGAAGGGGCGAGCGGCTGCAAGTCAACGCGAAGCTTCCCGAAGGCAAACGGCAAGGCAGCGCGCCGTCGCGGCCGAACCCAGCTTGGTCCTGCAAAGACCCGCGCGAGTTCACTGGCGTCGTATCAACGGCAATTAAGCGGATGCCGTTGACACGGTTGGTAAGACTTTCTTCATGCCACGCTCCAAAGCCTCGTGAACGTGGTCGGGAATGGCGCTCGCGCGCATGGTGCCGTCGACGCTCGCCACGCAGCCAACGCGGATCTTGCCCGTGGCCAGCAAGGTGTCGCCGCGCCACGCTTCCTGCATGAAATCGACCGACGCGCGGCCGAGCTTGTCGAGGCGGCTCACGATCGTCACGACGTCGTCGAGACGGGCGGGCACCCGGTAGTCGAGCGCGGTGCTGCGCACGACGAAGAGGGCGCCGGTTTCCTCGGCGAGACTGCGTTGATCAACGCCGCAGGCTCGCAGCCATTCGGTGCGCGCGCGTTCGAAGAACTTCAGGTAGTTCGCGTAGAACACGATGCCACCGGCGTCGGTGTCTTCGTAGTAGACGCGTATCGGCCATGTAAAACCGGACGCGGCCTCCGAACTTGGGGCCGTACCCGGCTTGCTGGTGGAGATTTCCATGCCGCGCATTCTACCGGAACGTACGGCGCGAACGCCGTTCGGACGACTGACATACGCAGGAAAATTGAAAGCAAATTTATCCGCGGTGGATACTCAGTCCGGCGAACGATTGCGCGACCGGCATGAGCTCGATCGTGTTGATATTGATGTGCGCCGGGCGCGTGGCGATCCAGTAGATGGAGTCGGCGATATCTTCAGCCGTGAGCGGCTGCACGTCCTTGTAAACATTGGCGGCTTTGGCGTCGTCGCCGCGGTAGCGCACGTTCGAGAACTCGGTGCCGCCGCACAGGCCCGGCTCGATGTCGGTCACGCGCAGCGCGGTGCCGGCGAGGTCGGCGCGCAGGTTCAGGCTGAACTGGCGCACGAACGCCTTGGTCGCGCCGTAGACATTGCCGCCCGGATACGGCCAGCGGCCCGCCACCGAACCCAGATTGAAGACGTGGCCGCGGTTGCGCGCCACCATGCCGGGCAGGAAGGCATGCGTGACCTGCACCAGACCGGTGCAATTGGTTTCGATCATGGTTTCCCATTCGTCGAGGTCGGCCTTCTGTGCCGGCTCCACGCCGAGCGCGAGGCCCGCGTTGTTGACGAGCACGTCAACGTCGGCGAATTCGGGCGGCAGGGCGGCGGGCGCGGCTTCCACGGCGGCGCGGTCACGCACGTCGAGCTCGAAGGGCAGAAGCGCGTCGCCGAGTTCGGCGGCCAGCGCATCGAGGCGATCCTTGCGGCGTGCCGTGGCGACGACGCGATGGCCGCCCTTGACGAAGGCCCGCGCGATGGCGGCGCCGAATCCCGCAGATGCGCCGGTGACGAAAACGATCATGGTTGCTCCCTGGTCGGTAGTAGGCGAAGAAAGGGGAAAGCCTACTTCCATTGCGGCGCTGCGGCAAGGAAGGGTCGGAACGCGCGCGAGCGCCGCGTCGGGCCGACGGCGCCATGGCGTGGCGGGCTGCCCGGCAGTCTGCGCGCCGCAACAGCCGGGCGCCTCACGGGCTTCGCCGACGCCCGCTCGCGGGTCGCCTCGGTTGCCTATTCCGGGCCGTTCCAATACACTTACGCGCTCAATCCCTGCGTGACTGGCGATAGGGTTCCTGAATGACGGCGCGTGCATGTTTTGCTGCACACGATGCCGTAAAAGCCGCTGTAACAAGCGTGCGGCATGCTGCGTCTGGCGCGGCTCGATCAGGAACTCAAGGTGGAACGACCCACCGTGAAGCGCAGGGTGCCGTTTTGCCGTTCGCCTGGGCAGCCGAGATCCGCGCGCTTCAATGAGCGCTGCACGGGCTGTCCTGCCTCGCGTGTGCGGCACCTTCTTCCGCCACGTCAAGGCTGGCCACTTCGCCAGCAGCGCCGCGTACCCGCTACGCGTTCCGCGCGAGACCCGGTCAACCTGAACACACTTAACGGAACCCGTATGTTTGACAGAGCCGAAAGCACCATCGCCAACGTCGATCCCGAACTCTTCGCCGCGATCGAACTCGAGAACCGCCGCCAGGAAGAGCACATCGAGCTCATCGCGTCGGAAAACTACACCTCGCCCGCCGTCATGGCCGCGCAAGGTTCGCAGCTCACCAACAAATACGCCGAAGGCTATCCCGGTAAGCGTTATTACGGCGGCTGCGAAAACGTCGATATCGTCGAGCAGCTCGCGATCGACCGCGTCAAGGCGCTGTTCGGCGCCGAAGCCGCCAACGTCCAGCCGAACTCCGGCTCGCAGGCCAACCAGGGCGTGTTCTTCGCCGTCCTGAAGCCAGGCGACACCATCATGGGCATGAGCCTCGCCGAAGGCGGCCACCTCACGCACGGCATGGCGCTCAACATGAGCGGCAAGTGGTTCAACGTCGTGAGCTACGGCCTCGACGCCAACGAAGACATCGACT
>NZ_JAAGPN010000170.1:0-17501 GCF_017104805.1 Paraburkholderia sp. Ac-20347
TCTCGTGGCCACCGGCGCGGTGCCCGCCGAGGCCGCGCTCGCGCGCAACAAGCGGCTGGTCGCGCGTTGCGTCGAAGGACCGGCGCTGGGCCGCGAGGAAATCGCACTGGTCGATGTCTGCGTGTCGCGGCAACCGTTCGTCGGCGCGCGGGCGATTTCAGATAGTTCGGATATCGAATCGTTATTTCTGGCCTTCGCGCCGCCCGACGGCATCGGGCTCGCGTCGATCGGCGGCGCGTGGGCGCCGGTCGGACGAGATGCGGCGCACGGTCTGCACATGACGTTCGGTGATGCCAACGCCAGTGGCGAGGGCGTGCCGATACTCGCGCCGATCGCGCCGGGCCGCATCGAACGACTCAACATGCGCACCTGCCAGCGGCTCGAAGTCGGCATGGCGATGCCGCTCGACGCGGGCCACGGCACGCTCGCCTTCGACGGCGAACGCGAGATCGAACCGTCGCGCGGCGACCGCTACGAAGTGGCGCTCGACTGGGGCGGCCCCTTGACCGTCGATGTCGGGCGCACCTTGCGCTACGCGGCCTCGCATCAGTTGCTGCGCGCGGCGGCAACGCGTGCGTGAGGACGCATGCGCGCGCGAGCTTGAAGGTTTCCCTCGTCAAACCCTTAAAAACAGGAGACATCAGCATGGACGAACCCCTCAAAGGTCAGGTCGCGGTCGTCACCGGCGGCGCGCGCGGTATCGGGCGCGGCATTGCGCTCACGCTCGCGCGTGCGGGCGCCGACGTGCTGCTCGCCGATCTGCTCGACGAAGCGCTCGCACAGACCGCGAAGGAAGTGCAGGAACTCGGCCGCCGCGTGCTCACCTGCAAGGTCGACGTCACGCAGGCCGCGCAGATCGACGGGATGATTGCGCGGGCGATTTCAGAACTCGGCGGCCTCGACATCCTCGTGAACTGCGCGGGCGTGATTTCGATTCATCCGGTCGCCGAGCTATCGGAGCGCGACTGGGACTTCGTCATGGACGTCAACGCGAAGGGCACGTTTCTCGGCTGCAAGGCGGCGCTGCCGCATCTGCTGACGCAAAAGCGCGGCCGCATCATCAACGTCGCGTCGATCGCGGGCAAGGAAGGCTTTCCGAATCTCGCGCACTACAGCGCCTCGAAGTTCGCGGTGGTCGGCTTCACGAACGCGCTCGCGAAGGAAGTCGCGCGCGAGGGCATCACGGTCAACGCGATCTGTCCGGGCATCGTGCGCACCTACATGTGGGACCGGCTCTCCGACGAATGGAAGAACGAGGGCGAGAGCGTCGAGCAATCGTGGCAGCGCCATCAGCTTGCGCTGATTCCGCAAGGCCGCGCGCAAACGCCGGAGGACATGGGACGGCTCGCCCTGTTCTTCGCGACGATGGACAACGTCACCGGCCAGTCGGTGAACGTCGATGGAGGCTTCACGTTTCATTGAAGGCAATGCAGGGACGATTCAGGCACGAATCAGGCACGACCCATTGTGTTTCATCAGGAGACAACCATGTCGAATCAGTTGAACAAGGAGCAGTTGCTCACGGCGTATCGCTCGATGCGCACGATCCGCGAATTCGAGGAGCGTCTGCACGTCGAGTTCGCGACCGGCGAGATTCCGGGCTTCGTGCATCTCTATGCGGGCGAGGAGGCGTCGGCGGTCGGCGTCATGAGCCACCTGAACGACGCCGATTACGTGGCGACCACGCACCGTGGTCACGGCCATTGCATCGCCAAAGGCGTGGACGTGCGCGAGATGATGGCCGAGATCTACGGACGCGAAACCGGCTCGTGCCGCGGCAAGGGCGGCTCGATGCATATCGCCGATCTCTCGAAGGGCATGCTGGGCGCGAACGGCATCGTCGGTGCCGGCGGGCCGCTCACGTGCGGCGCGGCACTCGCGGCGAAGCAGAAGAAAACCGGCGGCGTGGGCGTGTGCTTTTTCGGCGATGGTGCATCGAATCAAGGCGTGATCTTCGAGTCGATGAATCTCGCTTCGGTGTGGCGTCTGCCGGTGATTTTCGTCGCCGAAAACAATGGCTACGCGGAAGCGACGTCATCGACGTGGTCGGTGGCCGCGGACAATATCGCCGATCGCGCCAACGGCTTCGGCATGCCCGGTGTGATCGTCGACGGATTCGACTTCTTCGCCGTTTATGAAGCGCTCGGCGAAGCCATCGCGCGGGCGCGCAACGGTGGCGGCCCGACGCTCGTCGAGATGAAACTGTCGCGCTATTTCGGCCATTTCGAAGGCGACGCGCAGACCTATCGCGCGCCCGGCGAAGTGCAGAAGCTGCGCGAGGAAAAGGATTGCCTCAAGCGCTTCGAGGAGCGCGTGGTGCGCGCGGAACTCGCCAGCACCGACGATCTGCGCAAAGTCGATTCGGAAGTGAAGGCGCTGATCGACGATGCGGTGGCCAAGGCGAAGGCCGCGCCGCTGCCCGCGCCCGAAGCGCTGCTGACCGATGTGTACGTGTCCTATCCCTGAGCGCCTGCTGCGCCGGGAACGATGATTAGTCAGGATTCCAGATCAAGGAGACGAAAATGGCACGGAAAATCACCTATTCGCAGGCGATCAATGAAGCGCTTGCACAAGAAATGACACGCGACGAAAGCGTGATCGTGATGGGCGAGGACAACGCGGGCGGCGCGGGCGCGCCCGGCGAGCAGGACGCATGGGGCGGCGTGCTCGGCGTGACGAAAGGGCTGTACGGCAAGTTTCCGGGCCGCGTGCTCGATACGCCGCTCTCCGAAGGCGGGTTTATCGGCACGGCGGTGGGCGCGGCGGCGTGCGGCCTGCGGCCGGTGGCGGAGCTGATGTTCATCGACTTCATGGGCGTGTGCTTCGACCAGATCTTCAATCAGGCGGCGAAGTTCCGCTACATGTTCGGCGGCAAGGCGGTTACGCCCGTCGTGATTCGCACGATGTGCGGCGCGGGTCTGCGCGCGGCCGCGCAGCACTCGCAGATGCTCACCTCGCTGTTCACGCATATTCCGGGGCTCAAGGTCGTGTGCCCGGCCACGCCGTATGACGCGAAGGGGCTCATGATCGCCGCGATCCGCGACAACGATCCGGTGATTTTCTGTGAGCACAAGCTGCTCTACACGATGGAAGGCGACGTGCCCGAGGAGTCGTATTCGATCCCGTTCGGCGAGGCCAATATCGTGCGCGATGGCGACGACGTGACGATCGTCACTTACGGGCGCATGGTGCATTACGCGCTCGACGCGGCGCAGAAGCTCGCGAAAGACGGCATCGAAGCGGACGTGATCGATCTGCGCACGACCTCGCCGCTCGACGAGGACACGATCCTTGAAAGCGTGAGCCGCACGGGCCGCGTGGTGGTGGTGGACGAAGCGAATCCGCGCTGCTCGATGGCCACGGATATCGCCGCGCTGGTCGCGCAGAAAGCGTTTCACGACCTGAAAGCGCCGGTCGGCATGGTCACCGCGCCGCATACGCCGGTGCCGTTCGCGGCCTCGCTCGAAGATATCTATATCCCCTCGGCGGATCAGATTGCCGCCGCCGCGCGCGCCGCAAGGAGCTGAAGTCATGCCGATTCACATGATCACGATGCCCAAATGGGGTTTGTCGATGGAGCAGGGCCAGGTGAACGGCTGGCTCAAGTCGCCCGGCGACAAAGTCTCGAAGGGCGACGAACTGCTCGACGTCGAATCCGACAAGATCGCCTCGGGCGTCGAGTGCGCGTTCGAAGGCATCTTGCGACGACAGATTGCGCAGGAGGGCGATACGCTGCCGGTGGGCGCGCTGCTCGGCGTCGTTGCAGACCAGGAAACTTCGGATGCTGAAATCGATGCGGCCGTCGCCGAATTCCAGCGCGACTTCGTGCCTGCGAAAGCGGGCGATGCCGACGCGGGGCCGCAACCGGAGAAGGCGCAGATCGGCGGCCGCACGGTGCGCTGGCTGAAGCTGGGCGAGGGCGATGGCACACCCGTGGTGCTGATCCACGGTTTCGGCGGTGATCTCAACAACTGGCTGTTCAACCACGCCGATCTCGCGACGGGACGCACCGTGTGGGCGCTCGATCTGCCGGGGCATGGCGAGTCGGGCAAGGCGGTTGAAAGCGGCGCGCTCGACGAACTCGCGCAGAGCGTGATCGATTTTCTCGACACGCAGAAGATCGAGCGCGCGCATCTGGTCGGGCATTCGCTGGGCGGCGCGGTGGCGATGGCCGTGGCTGAGCGCGCGCCTACGCGGGTCGCGTCGCTCTCGCTGATCGCGAGCGCAGGTCTCGGCGATGAAATCGATGGCGCGTATATCGAGGGCTTCGCGAGCGCAACGAACCGCAACGCGCTCAAGCCGCACGTGACGAAGCTGTTCGCCGATCCGGCGCTCGTCACGCGTCAGCTCGTCGAGGACCTCGTGAAGTACAAGCGGCTCGAAGGCGTGCAGGACGCGCTCGCGAAGATCGCGTCGCAGAGTTTCGCGGGCGGCGCGCAGCGGCGTGTGTTCCGCGACCGGCTCTCGACGCTTGCGCCGAAGGTGCTGGTGATCTGGGGCGACGCCGATCAGATCATTCCGGCGCGCCACGCGCAGGGGCTCGCGCCCACGGTGCAGGTCGAGGTGATCGCGGGCAAGGGGCATATGGTGCAGATGGAAGCCGCCGCCGAGATCAACCGGCTGCTCAAGGCTTTTTTCGACGCGGGAGGCTGAGATGGAGCACGTCGCGTCCGACATGCCGCGCGCCGGCGACACCGCGCTCGGCCAGCACGGCTTGCGCAGCCGCGAGAAGCTCGCGCGCATTCCCGTCAAGATCGTGCCAGCGGGCGAGGGCGCGGCGTTGCCCAAGCCGCCCTGGCTGCGCGCGCGCCCGATGATGAGCACGATGGTCGCCGACGTGGCGGCCGTGTTGCGCGAGCATCGTCTGCATTCGGTGTGCGAGGAGGCGATGTGCCCGAACATCGGCGAGTGCTTCGCGCAGCGCACGGCCACGTTCATGATCATGGGCGGGCTGTGTACGCGGCGCTGTCCGTTCTGCGATGTCGCGCACGGGCGGCCGGCGCCGCTCGACGAGGACGAGCCCGCGCATCTCGCGTCGGCGGTCGCGGCGCTCGGCTTGCGGCATGTGGTGATTACGTCGGTCGATCGCGACGATCTGCGTGACGGCGGCGCGGCGCATTTCGCGCGCTGCATCGCGCAGGTGCGCGAACGCGTGCCGGGCATTGGCGTCGAGGTGCTGACGCCGGATTTTCGCGGACGCATCGAGCGCGCGCTCGATGCGCTTTCCGCGGCCTGGCCCGATGTGTTCAATCACAACATCGAGACGGTGCCGTCGCTGTATCGCGCGGCGCGTCCGGGCGCGGATTATCTCGGCTCGCTGCGACTGCTGGCGCGCGCGAAGGCCGCGAGTAACGTGAGTGGGGCGCTCGTTACGAAGTCGGGGCTGATGGTCGGACTCGGCGAAACCGATGCGCAATTGCTCGAGACGATGCGCGATCTGCGCGAGCACGACGTGGAGGTGTTGACGATCGGGCAGTATCTCGCGCCTTCGCGATTTCACTTGCCGGTGCGACGTTACGTGCATCCGGACGAATTCGCGGCGCTGCGCGAGGCGGGCCTCGCGATGGGCTTTCGCGAGGTGGTGGCGGGGCCGCTGGTGCGGTCGTCGTATCACGCGGCGCAGACGGTGGAGGCGGCGCGCGGTGTGGCGTAATGCTGGCAAGTTACGCAACTAACTGCCAAGCGTGCGCGATTCTGCAACTCGGGGCGGCGGTGGTTCGACCACCGCGAGCGCTAAATGAAAACGCCGGTCTTTAACGCGATGACGTCGGCCTCGTCGCCATCATCGCTACGACTACGCCGCCTTTAAATACCGCGTGCTCACGCGCTGCAAATACACCGCGAGTCCCGCGCCCGCGATCACGAGACTGGCCGCGTTGGCGAGCCAGAAGCCGCGTGCGCCGGTCGCCCAGACGGGCAGGTTGCCGGACACATCGAAGCCGAGCGCATAGCCGCCGCCCAGCCCCACGCCCCAAAGCGCGATCGCGTAGATCACGGTCGGCACCACGGCGACCTTGTAGGCGCGCAGCGCGAAGGCGGTGGTGATCTGCAGCGCGTCGAACACGTGATACACGGTGACGATCGCGACGAGCGGCATCGCCGCAATCGCGACGGCCGGATCGGGCGTATATGCGCCGATGATCAGCGGCCGCAGCACGAACACGATCGCACCGAACACGCAGGCGATCGCGACCGCCGTCATCACGCCATGACGCGCGAGCGTGCGCGCTTCGGCGTGGCGTTCGGCGCCCAGCGCCTGCGCAACCAGCGTCGAAGTCGCCACGCCGATCGAGAGCGGCGTCATGTACAGCACCGCGCCCATGTTCCCGGCGATCTGATGTCCGGCGAGCGTCGTCGTGCCCAGGCGCGCGATGAAAATCGCCATGAAGGTGTAGGACGTCACCTCGATCAGATACGAGAGTCCCATCGGAATGCCGAGCTTGAGCAGTTCCGCCTGGCGCTTCCATTCGGGCCAGCAGAAGTGTTTGAAAATCTCGAACGGCTCGAAGACGTCCACGCGCGTGATCGCGACCGCCGCGCACAACGCGAGCGCCCAGTTGATCGACGTGCTCGCGAGCGCGCAGCCCGGACCGCCGAGCGCGGGCACGCCGAGTCCGCCGAAAATCAGCCAGGTATTGAGCGGAATCTTGACGATCAGCGCGCCCACTTGCAGGAACATCACGAGACGCGGCCGTCCCACGGCGTTGGCGAGCGAGCTGTAGATGCGAAACGCGAGCGCGGCGGGCAGGCCGAACGACAGCAGCCGCAGATAACCGATGGTGCGTTCGCGCAGCGCTTCGGGCGCGCGCGCGAGGTCGAGCAGCGGGCCCGGAAAATAGAGGATCGTGAAGCCGATCACCATCAGCACGAGTGCGAGCCAGAACGCCTGGCGCACTTCAAGGCCGATCTCGGTGTCCTTGCGCGCGCCGTAGAGCTGCGCGGTCACGGGCTGAAGCGCCGTGAGAATGCCCGTGAGACCGATGTACACCGAGACGTAGATCGACGAACCGAGGCCGAGCGCGGCGAGATCGAGCGCCGAGTAGCGGCCGACCATCGCCGTGTCGATCACGCCGAACGCGATGATCGCGAGCTGGCCGATCAGCACCGGCCAGGCGAGGCCGGCGATGCGCCGTATGTCGGCGAGGAACGTCGTCGTCACCGCGGCCTCAGTCGGGGCGCTTGCGCCAGACGTGCTTTTTGACGGGCGGCTGCGGGCGGTCGATGCGCACGTAGAGACGGAAGCGCTCGTCGCGGTCGGCGACGCGGCGGCCTTCCCAGACCAGCTTCCAGACGAAGTTCGACATCGAGCTCGGCTCGCCGTAGTCCTGGGTGTCTTGTCGCAGGATCACGTCGCAATCCTCGTCGAACGAGAAGTGCATTTTGCCGAAGTAGGCGAAAGTGGCGATCTGCGCGTCGCCGAGGCGCACGGGCGAGATGCACTGGTAATCGGCGGGCAGGTGCGCGGCGATCTGCTGCGCCACATCCTTATAGGTCCGGCTGTAGTTCACGACCGGCAGCCAGAGCGTCATCAGCAGCACCCACATCAGCGTGGTGCCGCCGCTCGACAGCACGACGCTGCGCCAGAGCACCTTCGGATGACGCGCCACGCGCCATTGCACGAGCGCGATCCAGCACAGCGTCACGGCCACGGCGCAGACGAACGAGAGAATCTTGAATTGCGGCGCGAAACCCGGCGCGAGGCGCGCGAGATTGCGTGCGAGCGGTGCCGGGAAACCCGTCATGCCCGCCAGCCACACGAGCCACACGAAGGTGCTGAGGATCGTGAAACTCAGCACCGCGAACCAGTCGATCGCATTGATCGCGCCGCGCTTGAGCGTGGGCAGCGCGAAAGCCGCGAGCACGCAGACCGCGGGCAGCACCAGCATGAACAGGCGATTGGTTTCGTGGCTCTGCACGACCACGAGGATCAGCAGCGGCACGATCACCGAAAGCGGAATCGCGATGTGCGGCGCGCGGCGCAGGCCGGCCCAGCTGACCCACGCCCAGATCGCGAGCGGCCAGGCCGGCCATGTGAACAGCGGCAGATTCTTGGCCGCGTAGCGCAGCACCGTGCCCGGCGGCCCGGCGAACGCGTTGACGTTGGTGCGCGCCCACTGGTTGAGGAACCAGACGCCGTCGTCGGGATAGATGTGCAGTGTGAGCAGCGGCCACGACAGCCCCACCACGAGCGCGACCGGCAAACCGGCCACGAGCAGCCAGCGCGAACGCGTTTCGGGCGCGACGGCGAGCATCGCGAGTGTGCCGATCAGCAGGGCGCCGACCAGCACCGGGCCGGCCGCGAGCATCACGATGCCGAGCGCGAGGCCCCACCAGAGCGCGCCCTGGATGGGTTTGTCGATGGCGCGCACCAGGCCGTAGACGAGCATCGCGATGCCGACGAACTGCATCAGCTGCGGCGTGGTTTCGTGGCCGCGCTCGGCGAGACCGAAGCAGGCGAGCAGAATCAGCACGGCGCCGTCGGCGAGCGTGCGGCCGTAGTCGCGCGGCTCGGGCTCGCCGCCGAACGCGTATTTGAACGGCTGCACTTCGGCGCGGCGGCCGAGCAGATAGGCGCTGTACCAGACGAACGCGCAGGCGAGGCAGAACAGCACGCCGGTGGCGATGCGCGAGGCGTTGCTCGCGTCGACCCACGGCGCGAACACGCGGATGCACAGCGCGCCGAGCCAGTAGCCGAGCGGACCGTTCTCGGTCACGTACTTGCCGACGAGGTTGGGCAGCAGCCAGTCGTGCGAGGTGCCGCCGGCCATGGTCCACATCACGCCGAAGCCGGCCGCATCCTCGTTCTTCCACGGATCGCGGCCGAACAGGCCGAACGACGCGAAGATGATACAGATGGTCAGCAGCAGCCAGCGCGGCAGGGCGCTGGTGGCGGAGGCGGTCAGGCGAATGGCTGGCTTCATGCAGTGCGAAGGAATTCGAGTAAGCGCAACGGTCGCGGGCGGCCGTCGCGGAGCATCCGGCATTCTAGCCGGGCAGGCTCGCGCGCGTCACGGCAAGCGACGCTTGTCAGCTGTTGCCAACGCTTGCCAGCGCAATGAAACGGTCGATGGTCGAAACCGGACCGTCACGGCGGGGCGGCGGCAGTGTGTCAGCGTAAGCTGCAACAAGCGTCGGAAAGCGTCGGAAAAATCCGGTAAGACGGCGCGGGCAACAAAAAAGGGCAGCCTGGGCTGCCCTTTTTGTACACGTCTGTGCGGGTCCGGCACGATGACCGGAGAGCGAAGCTTACTTCGCTGCCTTGCCCGTAGCGCGTGCGCCGAACTTCTTGTTGAACTTCTCGACGCGGCCGGCCGTGTCCATGATCTTCTGCGTACCCGTGTAGAACGGATGCGATTCCGACGAGACTTCGATCTTCGCGAGCGGGTAGGTCTTGCCGTTGAATTCGGCGGTTTCGCGCGTCTGGATGGTCGAGCGCGTCACGAAACGGAAATCGTTCGACACGTCGATGAACAGAACTTCGCGGTAATCCGGGTGAATGCCTTCTTTCATGATCTTTCCTAAAATCTGGCGGTAGCCAACCCACGTTGCCCGCAACACCATGTCGCGGCGCTCTTCGCGCGAGCCACTTGCCCAAGGTCGAAAAAACGCGATTATGCCAGAAAATCAGCTGGTTGGCGAATATTTGCAGGTTCGCCACAGCTTTTTCAGGCCGGCTGGCCGTCGAGCGCGCCCACCCGCGCCGGATCCTGACGGTAATAGCGCGCGAGCAGGCGGTAAAGCTCCGGATATTCGGCCTCGAAGGCCGTCGGCGTGACGAACAGCGCCTCGCTGCACACGGCGAAGAACTCCGACGGATGATCGGCCGCATAGGGATCGATCAGCGAGTCGCGCTCGAAGCGCTTCCAGCGGCGTTCCGGCACCGCATCCACCTTGTCGCAGAACTGGTCGTAGGCGTTGTCGAAGACGTCGGCCCACGCCTGCGCGTCGAGCGGCGCGTGCCAGCGCCGATAAAGGGGCGGATGACCGTCGGTTTCGCCGTTCAGCATGTCGATCTTGTGCGCGAACTCGTGGATCACGACGTTGTAGGCGTCGCTGCCGTCGGTCATCTGCGCGTCTTCCCACGAGAGGATCACCGGGCCGCCTTCCCACGCCTCGCCGCTCGCGTCGTGCTCGACTTCATGCACCACGCCGTCCTCGTCCTCCACGGTCTTGCGGATCACGAACTCGCCCGGATAGACGATCACGCCCACCCAGCCCTTGTACAGATCGAGCGAGAGATTCAGCACGGGCAGCGAGGCTTGGGCGGCGATCGCCACGGTCATCGCGTCGGTGAGTTCGAGATCGTGCGCGGTCGAGAATTCCTTCTGCGCGAGGAACAGGCTCGTGATTTCGCGCAGGCGCACGAGATCGGCGGCGTCGAGGTGGCCGAGAAAGGGCAGTCCGTCGAGCGTCGCCTGCCAGAGCGCGTCGTCGATCGCATAGGTGCGCAGCGCCTTTTCGCGGCGGCGCGCGCCGAACCAGCTGGAGAGTTTCGAAAGCATCGCGTCAGTTGTGTTCAGTCGATCTGCTTTTGCCACGCGGCGAATATCGCGCCGACGATCGCAGCGCCCATCAGATAGTAGAAGCCGTCGAGCGAACTCAGGAAGCTCGCCTGCTGCGCCACCATCCGGCTGACCTGCGCGAGCGCGAGGCCGTGCGCTTCGCCCGGCGAGCGGCCGAGCGCCTCGAAGGCATGCGTCAGCTTCGCGAACGTGTCCTGAAAGATCGGGTTGAGCGGATTCACGAATTCCACGAGTCGCGTCTGGTGCAGCGCCAGCCGATGCTGCTCGACGATGATGACCGTGGCGGTCGCGAACGATATCGTCAACTGACGGACGATGTTTTTCAAGCGGTAACCGTGTGTGAACTCGTCGATATCGAAGATGCGAAAGGTGAGATTGGCCACCGGCAGCACGATGAACAGCAGCAACAGGCCGCGCAGCAGCAGCGGCGGAATCAGCCACGTTTCGCTGACGTCGGGCGTCATCTTCGTCATCCAGAACGCCACGAAAAACGTCAGCAGGAAGCCCGGCACGATGATCCACTTCTTGTGCGTGACGAACTTCGCATACCGGAAGTAAAGAAACAGCGCGGTGGCGGAAATCAGCGAGGTGATGCCGGTGAGGCGGCCGGCGTTTTCGACCGGATAGTCGAGACCGCTCTCGAGAAAACGCGAGACCAGATAGCTGAGCACCGTGGTCATGTAGTAGTAGAACATGTACAGCAGCAGCCCGACCTGGAACGGCCGCTCGCGCAGCGCGTGCAGCCGCACGAGCGGCTTCGGATGATGCCATTGATGCCACACGAACCACGCGAGCGAGCCGATGCCCGCGAGCGTCAGCAGCGGAATTTCCGGCGACGTGGTGAAGAGTTCGAAGCGCACCTGCTGCATGGCGATCTGCAGCGCGCCCTGCGCGAACGCGAAGATGATGTACGGCCAGAAGTGCGACGCGCCGCGCTCCTCGGGCAGCACGTGGCCGGAATCGGGCAGCGCGAGCAGCGCCAGCACGGCGTAGAGCACGCCCGCCGGCGCGGAAAAGGCGAACAGCGCGCGCCAGTCGAAATACGACACCAGATAGCCGCCGACGAGCGGCGCGAGCGCGCTCGACAGCACGATCAGAATCAGGAACGCGCGCGTGGCGACGGGGCGCTGCTGCGGCGTGAAACTGATCTGGATGAGGATGCGGCAGGTGCCCATCATCGGGCCGATGAAGTAGCCCTGGAAGCCGCGCGCGAAAGCCAGTTCGATCGACGATTCGCACAGCGCCGCCGCTACCGACCCTGCGGCATAGAGCAGCAGACAGCCGCCCACGTAGCGCCGGTAGCCGACGCGCTCGACCCACCATTGCTGCTGCAGGATGCCGAGCACCGCGCACACGGCATAACTGCTCGACGACCAGACGAGCTCGTCGGGCGAGGCGTTGATGCCGCCCGCGATGTAGCTCGTGAAGAACGAAAAGATCGCGTTGTCGTAATAGTCGAGTCCGGTCGCGACAGCGAGGACCCAAGGGAAGAAGTCGCCGCGCAGGCGGGCGGCGCTGAAGATCGGTTCGCGGGTGGAGGAGGCGCTCATGCGCGTTCGCCTCCGTCTTCGTCGTCGGACTGCTTTTGCGTGCGCTTCTGCGCGCGTTTTTTCGCGCCCTTGGTGGCGCGCGCATGGCCGGGTTTATTCGCGGATTTGAGCGCGGCGGCCGCGGGTGCCTGGGCGAGCGGTGGTGCGCTGCGTTCGGCGTCTTTGCGTCGGCGCGAGGCGGCCAGACGTTCGCCGATCAGCGCTTCGGACGGCTCGCCCGCGAGGCGTCGCTTCAGATAGTCGAGATCGTCGGCGAGTTCGGCGCGCACGCTTTGCGCTTCCTTCAACTCGCGTCGCACGGCGCCGATGCGCGCATCGAGCGTGTCGATCTGCTGCGCAAGCGCGTCGGCGATCTGTTGCAGCGATTCGTGCGAGTAGCGCCGCCGCCCGTCGCCGACCGATTCCAGCGGACGCTTGAGCATTTCGGTGATGCCGTGCAACGAAAAGCCGAGCGCACGCAAGCGCAGAATGCGCGCGAATTGTTCGAGATCGTGTTCGTCGTAGAGGCGGTAGCGGCCTTCGCTACGCGTCGGGGTAACGAGCCCGCGTTCCTCGTAGTATTTGAGCGTGCGTGGCGTGACGTTCAGCCGCAAGGCGGCGTCGCGCACGGTGAGGAGCGGGTTGGCGTCCGGAGCAGGGTCCGGTCTGGCGGGTCTGGACATCGGTGGCCGGCCGGGCAGGCGGCAGTGAATACAGACCAGGAATTATAGTTCAACGTGAACGTTCACGTACAGGTTGTGCCTCCCCGTATCCGCAACGGTTTATTGTGTGAAATCAGCGCACTAACGCGTCCGAAAATGAAAAACGCCCGCTAGGAGCGGGCGTTTCAGATGCTGCAGCGAGCGGGGCGCGAGGCCTTAGCCGCCGCGGCGCATCATGTCGAAGAACTCGGAGTTGTTCTTCGTCTGGCGAATCTTGTCGAGCAGGAATTCCATGGCTTCGACTTCGTCCATGTCGTGGATGAACTTGCGCAGCACCCAGATCTTCTGGAGGATGTCCGGCTTGATCAGCAACTCTTCGCGACGCGTGCCCGACTTGTTCAGGTTGATCGACGGGTAGACGCGCTTTTCCGCGAGACGGCGCTCGAGGTGCACTTCCATGTTGCCCGTGCCCTTGAACTCTTCGTAGATCACGTCGTCCATGCGGCTGCCGGTTTCGATCAGCGCGGTGCCGATGATCGTGAGCGAACCGCCTTCTTCGATGTTACGTGCCGCACCGAAGAAACGCTTCGGACGTTGCAGCGCGTTGGCGTCCACACCGCCGGTCAGCACCTTGCCCGAAGCCGGCACGACCGTGTTGTAGGCGCGCGCGAGACGCGTGATGGAGTCGAGCAGAATCACGACGTCGTGCTTCATTTCGACGAGACGCTTGGCCTTTTCGATCACCATTTCGGCGACCTGCACGTGACGCGCGGCCGGTTCGTCGAACGTCGAGGCGATCACTTCGCCTGCGACCGAACGTTGCATTTCCGTCACTTCTTCCGGACGCTCGTCGATCAGCAGCACGAACAGGACCACGTCGGGGTGGTTCTGCTTGATGGCGTGCGCGATGTGCTGAAGCATCACGGTCTTGCCGGACTTGGGCGAAGCGACCAGCAGGCCGCGCTGACCCTTGCCGATAGGCGCGATCATGTCGATGATGCGGCCCGTCACGTTCTCCTCACCGCGCATTTCGCGCTCGAGCAGCAGCACCTTGTTCGGGTGCAGCGGCGTGAGGTTCTCGAACATGATCTTGTGCTTCGAGGCTTCCGGCGGCTGGCCGTTGACCTTGTCCACCTTCACGAGCGCGAAATAGCGTTCGCCGTCCTTCGGCGTACGCACTTCACCTTCGATCGTGTCGCCGGTGTGCAGATTGAAGCGGCGGATCTGCGACGGGCTGATATAGATATCGTCCGTGCTGGCGAGATACGAGGTTTCTGGCGAGCGCAGGAAGCCGAATCCGTCCGGCAGCACTTCAAGCGTGCCGTCACCGAAGATCGTTTCGCCCGTCTTGGCGCGCTTTTTGAGAATCGCGAACATCAGTTCCTGCTTGCGCAGGCGGTTCGCATTTTCGATCTCGAGGCCATTGGCCATCTCGATCAATTCGGACACGTGCAGAGACTTGAGCTCGGAAAGATGCATACGGAGAACCCGTCGGGGAGGATGCGACGAAAAGAAGTCAGGGGGAAAAGAACGAGCGGAACCGCTCAAGGACTTATATGGGGCGCCGGATACGACGCTTTATGAATTCTAGCATAGCACACGCCAGAAACCGCCAGTGAAGCCCTGCGGCATGTTTCGGCATGTTTTTAACGGGCATGTTGTCGGCTGACAACATGCCCGTGACCGGCCTGATGCGCCTTGCAGCGCTGCCGCGGCTGCCGTGAGGGCAGGGCGCGCGGCGGCCGGAACGCTTTTACAGGTGGCTGTCCAGGAACGCGGTGAGCTGCGACTTCGACAATGCGCCGACCTTCTGCGCCGCGACGGCGCCGTTCTTGAAGAGGATCAGCGTCGGGATGCCGCGCACGCCGAACTTCACCGGCGTCGACTGATGTTCGTCGACGTTGATCTTCGCGACTTGCAGACGATCGCTGTAGTCCTTCGCGACTTCGTCGAGAATCGGCGCGATCATCTTGCAGGGGCCGCACCATTCGGCCCAGAAGTCCAGCAAGACGGGCTTATCGGATTTAACGACGTCCTGTTCGAACGATGCGTCGCTGATGTGCTTGATTTGTTCGCTCATTGTATGAATACCTCTTTCGGATCGAGGCTGATTGAATTGCTCGCCACGATACACCAAAAACCAGAATATATCCGGCGATGCCCAAGCGTTGCCGGGCGGGACCGGATCGAGTCGCCAAGGCTGTCCTGACGACGATCGACGCCAGTGTAGCCTAAATCCCTATGCGTTGCCGACGGTGATAGTACGCAGGTCGGCAGCAGGGTTTCCCACATTTTTCCCTTCATTTCGTGCGTCGCGTGCACAGATTACGTGCAACGGGGCGCACAGGCTTATGCCGATTTTCCGTGTGCCGCGCAGCGTGACTGCGTGCTGCCGCACTGTAATGCAATGCAAGCGTGGGGAACCCGACATATCGCACAATTCCGATATGGTGTCGTGGCGCGGGTTTGCAAGGACTCTGCCTGAGGGCTGCATGAATTCCCTGGAAGGGCGGCGGGAAGGGCGTTACAGCAGGTCTCCCGCTGGCGTTCGGCGGCGCTGCGCAAAGAGTTTTGCAGTGCGGCATTCTCAATTCGGGTCCAGCGATGTTAGAATGCTTCGTGACGGGCCTCCTCGCATGGTGGGGCGGTCAACCTGGTCAGGTCGGGAACGAAGCAGCCACAGCCGTTTTCCGCCAGTGCCGAGGGTCAGGCTCGTCACCTTCGCTTTTTCTTCTTGCGCCTCGCGCGCATCTTGCAGCATCTCCTCGCAGTTTCTCCGTCGGTCTTCTCTGGTTTTTCTATTGCGTCAGCTTGCTCGCGTAGCATTTGGCTTCCGCGCGTTCATCCGCGTTTGTCTTTCGCGTCATACCCGTTTGCACCTGTGTCGAGCCGTATTACGCGCGCTTTCGCGCCCGTTGCGACGGACGCGAGCGATCCCGTCCCGCACGCCCGCACACAAGGCGTTCGGCGCCTTCCGATTCATCGGAGCGCGCGGGCGTTGCTGATACAATTTCCGGATGACCTATCAAGTTCTCGCACGCAAGTGGCGACCGAAGGATTTCGCTTCGCTCGTCGGACAGGAGCACGTGGTGCGCGCGCTCACGCATGCGCTCGACGGCGGGCGTCTCCATCACGCGTACCTCTTCACGGGCACGCGCGGCGTGGGCAAGACGACGCTCTCGCGCATCTTCGCCAAGGCGCTCAATTGCGAGACCGGCGTGACGTCCAAGCCGTGCGGCGTGTGTCGCGCGTGCCGGGAAATCGACGAAGGGCGCTTTGTCGATTACGTTGAAATGGATGCGGCGAGTAATCGCGGCGTCGACGAAATGGCTGCGCTGCTCGAGCGCGCCGTCTACGCGCCGGTCGATGCGCGCTTCAAGGTCTATATGATCGACGAAGTGCACATGCTCACGAACCACGCCTTCAACGCGATGCTGAAGACGCTGGAAGAGCCGCCGCCGCACGTGAAGTTCATTCTCGCGACGACCGATCCGCAAAAGATTCCGGTCACCGTGCTCTCGCGCTGCCTGCAGTTCAATCTGAAGCAGATGCCGGCCGGCAATATTGTCGAGCATCTGACGCATATTCTCGGCGAAGAAAAAGTCGAGTTCGAGCCGCAGGCGCTGCGTCTGCTCGCACGCTCCGCCGACGGTTCGATGCGCGACGCGCTCTCGCTGACCGATCAGGCGATCGCGTATTCGGCCAATCAGGTGACGGAAGAGGCCGTGCGCGGCATGCTCGGCGCGCTCGATCAGAGCTATCTGATTCGCCTGATCGACGCGCTGGTGGCCGGCGACGGCCCCAATGTGCTGGCGATCGCCGACGAAATGGCGCTGCGCAGCCTGTCGTTCTCGACGGCGCTGCAGGATCTCGCGAGTCTGTTCCATCGCATCGGCTGGGCGCAGTTCGCGCCGGCTTCGGTGCTCGACGAATGGCCCGAGGCCGACGATGTGCGCCGCTTCGCGCAGGCGCTGAATCCGGAGCAGGTCCAGCTTTATTACCAGATCGCCACGCTGGGTCGCAGCGAACTGGGTCTCGCGCCCGACGAGTACGCGGGCTTCACGATGGCGCTGCTGCGCATGCTGGCGTTCGAGCCTTCGGTGAGCGCGGGGAGTGTCGGTAGCGCGCCGGCGTCGAAGCCGGCTGCGGTAGGTGTCGCGAGTGCGCGTGCATCGGCTCCGGCTGTGAACGCCGCGCCGGTATCGCGTGCCGATACGCAGCCGCAGATTGCCGCGCCCGTTGCTGCGCCGCGCGCGAGTGTGCCGGTTACGCCGGTTATTACGTCGGTCGCGCCGGTTACGCCGAGCGTCGTTGCGCCGGAGCCCGCGCCTGTTGCGGCAGCGAAGCCGGTGGAATCCGCGCCTGCTGAACCCTCGAAGTTTGAAGCGAGTGCCGCGCAGCCGCGCGTCGTGCCGCCGTGGGAAGACGAAGCGACCGCAGCTCCGGTTCAGGCCGAAGTCGCCGCCGCGCCGGTCGAAGTCGTCAGCACGGAAGCCGTGGCGGAGTCGCCGGTTGCATCGCCGGAACCGGCTTCGATCGAAGCCGCCAGCGCGAAACCGGCGGACGAACCCGTCGCAGCGGCTGAGCCTGTTGCCGCCGAACCCGCGCCCGCGCCTGTGCCTGCCCAAACGCAGCAAGCGTCCGACGACCCGTTCGAATCGCCCGCTGCATCGGCGGGCGGACGCAGCGGCGCGAGCGCCGCGCTCGATCTGCTGCGCAACAAGGGCTTGCGTGTCTCGACGGATCGTTCCGCCGCGCGCACGCCGGCCGGCGCCGCTGCGCCTGCC
>NZ_JAAGPN010000171.1:0-17317 GCF_017104805.1 Paraburkholderia sp. Ac-20347
GGCGGATCATTAAAAAAAAAAAAAAAAATAAGCACTCTTACTTCCGCGACACATAAGTAGCTCAAATGGTCTCTGTCCAACTTTACGCCACGCAGCTCGTCCATTGTCTCAATCCCTTACCACATGACGATACCGCGCACGCCGACGTCGACGTGATCGTCAGCGACGACGGCCTTCAGCATTACCGCCTCGCGCGCGACTTCGAACTCGTGGTGTTCGACCATCGCCTCGGCGGCAACGGCTTCCTGCTGCCCGCCGGACCGCTGCGCGAACCGCTCTCGCGTCACCGCGACGCCACGCTCATCAACAATCCGTTCGCGCGCACGCTGCCCGACTGGCCCAACACCTTCGCGCTCAAGCTCGAACCCGGCGACGCGTGGCATCTGGCTAATCCAGGCCTGCGCCGCCCGCTCGCGCAATTCGCGCAAGTGCCCGGCCAGCCGCCGTTGCGGCTCGTCGCGGCGGCCGGCATCGGTTCGCCCGAGCGCTTTTTCGCGACGCTGCGCGCGGCCGGTCTCGCCCCGCACACGCTGCCGCTGCCCGATCATTACGACTACGCGAGCAACCCGTTCGCCGACGTCGCCGCCGACGCGATCCTGGTCACCGAAAAGGATGCAGTAAAATTGGGGGCCTGGAACGACGCGCGCATCTGGGTTGTACCCGTGGAAGCCGCGCTCGATCATCGTCTTATTACCCTGGTTGTGGAGAAACTCCGTGGACGCCCGTCTGCTTGAAATCCTGGTCTGCCCGATCTGCAAGGGCCCGCTCAGCTACGACCGCGCCGCGCAGGAGTTGATCTGCAGCGCCGACAAGCTCGCCTATCCGATCCGCGACGGCATCCCCGTCATGCTCGTGGACGAGGCGCGTCAGACCGTCGAAGGCACGCCCGTCGATCCGAACGCGGCCTGACATGAGCGCCGCTCAACCCTTCATCGCCGTCGTGCCGGCGCGGCTCGCGTCGACGCGGCTGCCGAACAAGCCGCTCGCCGACATCGGCGGCAAGCCCATGGTCGTGCGCGTCGCCGAGCGCGCCCGCGCGGCCGGCGCGCAGCAGGTGCTGATCGCCTCCGACGCCCAGACGGTGCTCGACGCCGCGCGCGAACATGGCTTCGAAGCCGTGCTCACGCGCGCCGACCACCCCTCGGGCACCGACCGCCTCGCCGAAGTCGCCGAACACTACGGCTGGAGCGACGAGACGATCGTCGTCAATGTTCAGGGCGATGAACCGCTGATCGACCCGCAACTGGTCTGCGACGTGGCGTCGCACCTGGCGGCGCATCCCGACTGCGCGATCGCCACCGCGGCTCACCCGATCACCGCGCCCGACGAAATCTTCAGCCCGAACGTCGTGAAGGTCGTGCTCGACGCGCGCGGCGTGGCGCTCTACTTCTCGCGCGCGCCGATTCCCTGGGCGCGCGACGCCTGGCAGCCGCACTGGTCGCCGGCCCGTCTCGATCTGGCCGCAATGCCCGCCCCGCCTGCACCGGCAACGGTTTATCGGCATATCGGGCTGTATGCGTATCGCGCCAAATTCCTGCGCACCTACCCGACGCTCGCGCACTCGCCGATCGAGCAGGTCGAGTCGCTCGAACAGTTGCGCGCGATGTGGCACGGCGAGCGCATCGCGGTGCGCGTGACGCCCGAGGCGCCCGCGCCCGGTGTCGACACGCCCGCCGACCTCGCCCGTGTACAGGCGTTATTCCGACCTTAATAACGGTCGTAGTCCGAAAAACCCGTGGCATAATCAATTGTTTGCGCGAGCCGTCCAAGCCTTTGTGCGTGCGGGTTTGCCCGCTTTTCTTCCGTTGCTGCCCGCCTCCGCAGCGCCGTTCCCGATCCGCTTCGGGCACGTTGCCGCGCGGGGCCCGGCGTCACCCCGCATGCCCCGGCCATGATCTCTTGACCGGCGAGCACGGCGCGAGCAAACGGAAGGAGACGCACGACGCCGCCGATGCCGCCCACGAGGGCAGCCGCCGCGCCGCAAGAATTCACACAGATCGGAGAAATTGGAAATGCGTTTGATCCTGTTGGGCGCCCCCGGCGCGGGCAAGGGAACCCAGGCAAACTTCATCAAGGAAAAGTTCGGCATTCCGCAGATCTCGACCGGCGACATGCTGCGCGCCGCCGTGAAAGCGGGCACGCCGCTCGGCCTCGAAGCGAAGCGTTTCATGGATGCAGGCGAACTCGTCACCGACGAGCTCATCATCAATCTCGTGAAGGAACGCCTGAAGGAAGACGACTGCAAGAACGGTTATCTGTTCGACGGTTTCCCGCGCACGTTGCCGCAAGCCGAAGCCATGAAGCAAGCCGGCGTCGCGATCGACTACGTGCTGGAGATCGACGTGCCGTTCGACGAGATCATCGTGCGCATGAGCGGTCGCCGCATGCACCCGGCATCGGGCCGCACGTACCACACGACCTTCAACCCGCCGAAGCAGGACATGGTCGACGACGTCACCGGCGAGCCGCTCGTGCAGCGCGACGACGACAAGGAAGAAACCGTGCGCAAGCGTCTCGACGTGTACACGGCGCAAACCAAGCCGCTGATCGCCTACTACAGCGAATGGGCGCAGCGCGGTGAAGAAAACGGCCTGAAAGCGCCGCAGTACCGCGCGATCTCGGGTCTGGGCAGCGTCGACGAAATCCGCAATCGCGTGTTCGACGCACTGAAGTAAGAACGTCCCTTGCCGGCCATGCCGGGCGAGGCCCGGCACAAGCCGGCCTCCCCTCTGGCCGGCCCTCTCTCCTCCTCTGCACGTTTCGCCGATGAGTCGCGGGCTGGCCCGCACATAACAATCATCGAAGACACATCGAGCAGCCAGGAGGCAGACACATGCAAATCCGCGACAACGTATTCCTGATCACCGGCGGCGCTTCGGGCCTCGGTGCGGCCACCGCACGCCTGATCGCGGCGGAAGGCGGCAAGGTCGCGCTCGCCGACCTCAACGAGGCAGCAGGCGAAGCGCTCGCGAAGGAACTCGGCGGCGCGTTCGTGAAGTGCAACGTCGCGAGCGAGGAAGACGGCGCGCGAGCCGTGGCCGCGGCCAGCGCGCTCGGCACGCTGCGCGGCCTCGTCAACTGCGCGGGCATCGCGCCCGCGATCAAGACCGTCGGCAAGGACGGTCCGCATCCGCTCGATGCGTTCAGCAAGACCATTTCGGTCAACCTGATCGGCACCTTCAACATGATCCGCCTCGCGGCCGCCGCCATCGCGCAGACCGCGCCCAACGCGGGCGGCGAGCGCGGCGTGATCGTCAATACGGCGTCGGTTGCGGCCTACGACGGGCAGATCGGCCAGGCGGCCTATGCGGCGTCGAAGGGCGGCGTCGTCGCCATGACGCTGCCGGTCGCGCGCGATCTGTCGCGCAGCGGCATCCGCGTGATGACGATTGCGCCCGGCATCTTCGAAACGCCGATGCTGCTCGGCATGCCGCAGGACGTGCAGGACGCGCTCGGCGCGATGGTGCCGTTCCCGCCGCGCCTCGGCAAACCCGACGAGTACGCCATGCTGGTCAAGCAGATCGTCGAGAATCCGATGCTCAACGGCGAAGTGATCCGCCTCGACGGCGCAATCCGCATGCAGCCGAAGTGAACGCACGCCGTGTGCTTTTTTACACGGTGAAGTAAAAAAAGCCCGCGAATTCGCGGGCTTTTTTGCGTTGAACAGCGCGTCTCAGTCGTTGTCGAGCGTGCGCTGACGCAATTCCTGCAACTGCGATTCAACGACCGTGGCGTCTTCGGCATCCGGGCGCTCGTCGAGATAATGTTCGAGATCTTCGAGCGCCGGGCGCAGATAGTCGAGCCGCGCGTAGGCAAAACCGCGGTCGCGCACTTCCTCGATGCTGTACGGCAGCAGGATCACGAGACGCTGCTGGATGCCGAGCAGGCGCTCCCAGCGCTCGGTCTGCAGATACACCGACTTCAGATTGCGCAGCATGCGCGCGACGATCTCGCGCCGCGTGGCCGGTTCGAGCAGCATGCGCAGCGCGCGCGCTACCGAATCGCCCGCGCTCGCCACATAGGGCTCGAGCATCTCGACCATGTCCGACTCGGTGAGCGCGCGGCCCGTGGTCGGGTCGAGCATGGCGTCGCCGTCGGGCAGCGAGACGCGCAGCAGGAAATGCCCCGGAAACGACACGCCCTGCACCGGCAGCCCGAGCTGGCCCGCAATCTCCAGATAGATCACCGCGAGCGAGATCGGAATGCCGCGCCGGCGGCGCAGCACGACGTGCAGATGGCTGTTGTCGGGATCGAAAAAGTCGTTCAGATTGGCCGCGAAACCCATCTCGCGGAAGAACACGCGGTTGAGCAGCGCGACCTGCTGGCGCACGTCGGCGCCCTCGGGCATGCGCTTGCTGATGCGCAGCGCCAGCTCGTCGATTTCGGCCAGCGTGCCCTGCAGATCGAGGTCCGGGTAGGCGTCCTGCGCGATCGACAGCGCCGCTTCGGTAAGCGGCAGGCTGTCGTCTTCGGCAACGAGCGTGCTGAAATAATCCAGCACCCGCGTGTTCATCGTCATCACTTCGTGCGCCTCTTGAAGTATGCGTATTTGAAGCCCATCAGCCACAGCATACCGAAATATAGCGCCGCAAACAGAACCAGGCAGGCTGCGAGCAAAGCGATGCGCGCGAGCGGTTCGTGCCGCAGGCCGATCCAGTCGTAGCTGATCGAGCACCAGTGCATCGCCCCTGCCAGCACGAGGCATGCCCCGAGCAGTTGCACGAAGAACGTCGTCCAGCCCGACGACGGCATATAGATGCCGCGGCGGCGCAGGCCGATGAAGAGCAGCAGCGCGTTCATGCAGGCGCCGAGGCCCACCGACAGCGTCAGCCCCGCGTGCGAGAAGATCGGCACGAAGATGTAATTGCTGATCTGCGTGGCGATCAGCACGCCCACGCCGATCTTCACCGGCGTCTTGATGTCCTGGCGCGCATAAAAACCGGGCGCGAGGATCTTGATCAGGATGAGGCCGACAAGACCCACGCCGTACGCGGCGAGCGCGCGGCCGGTCATGATGACCGAGGTAGCGTCGAACTTGCCGTAGTGGAACAGCGTGGCCGTGAGCGGCTCGGCGAAGAAGAACAGCGCGACCGCCGACGGCGCGGCCAGCAGGAAAGTCACGCGCAGCCCCCAGTCGAGCAGCGCGGAATATTCGTGCGGATCGGCGTCGACGTGCGCTTTCGAGAGGCTCGGCAGCAGGATCGTGCCGAGCGCCACGCCCAGCAGCGCCGTGGGAAATTCCATCAGGCGGTCGGCGTAATTAATCCACGAGACCGCGCCCGGACCGAGCCGCGACGCGATATTCGTATTGATGATCAGGCTGATCTGCGCGACCGAGACCGCGAACATGGCGGGCATCATCTTCGCGAGCACGCGCTTGACGCCGCGATGCGCGAGCGCCTTGAGCGGATTCAGGCCGATGCGCGGCATCATGTCGATGCGCTTCAGGCCCGGCAACTGCACGATGAACTGCAGCACGCCGCCGACGATCACGGCCCACGCGAGCGCGTAGACCGGCTGCTTCATGTGCGGTGCGAACGCCACCGCTGCCGTGATGAACGACACGTTGAGCAGCACCGGCGCGAACGCGGGCAGCGAGAACTGCTTGTACGTGTTCAGCACGCCCGAGGCCAGCGACGTCAGCGAAATGAACACGATGTACGGGAACATGATGCGCGTCATCACGACGGCAAGCTGATACGCCTGGCCGTCGCTCTTGAGGCCCGAGGCGACCACGGTCACCACGAACGACGCGCCGACGATGCCCAGCAGCGAGAGCACGGCGAGCACCCAGGCGAGCACCGTCGAGGTGGCGTCGACGAGCGCGCGCGTGGCGTCGTGGCCTTGCTGGTTCTTGAACTCCGCGAGGATCGGCACGAAAGCCTGCGAAAACGCGCCTTCGGCCGAGATGCGGCGCAGCAGGTTGGGAATGCGGAACGCGACGTAGAAGGCGTCGGTGTACTGGCTCGCGCCGAAAGCTCGGGCGATCAGCGTTTCGCGGGCCAGTCCGGTCACGCGCGACAGCAGCGTGAAGCCGCTGACCGTCAGCAGGGCTCGGAATAGATTCATGGGGCGCTTATTATACGGGTGCCGTCAGTCACGCCGGCGATGCGCGGCGTCAAGGATGCCACGGCGCGATCCGACACCATGGCGAGCCCATTCTGACCGCTGTGCGGGCGCAGCGTTCGCCGCAATCTCGTCGATTTCTGCGCTCGGCGCGCCGGATTTTCCGCCACCCTTCCCGGCTCGCCGACCGGTCCCGTCGCCCGACTATCGTCGCGCGATTGCCATGCCTCTGATTTCGTTGCTATAATTCGCGGTTTCGGGTTGCGTCAGCGATTCGAAAAGAAACTCGCGCGCCTTGGAAAGGAAGCGCAAAGCGGCGGTTCGATCCGCCCCCTTTGCGGTTTGGCACAAGAGGCGCAGCTGGCAGAGCTGTTCTGCCGGCAAATACCGTTTTGCGTGACGAACTCCCCTCGGGGTTTTCTTCGGCGCAAATCCAGGCACAGAGCGCTGCATCATCCGGTTGAACACCGGCGCACGCTCCTGAAACATCAGGAACCAACATGGCAAATACCGCACAAGCACGCAAGCGCGCCCGTCAGGCGACCAAGCAAAACGCACACAACTCGGCACTGCGCTCGAAGTTCCGCACCGCAATCAAGGCTGTTCGCAAGGCAATCGACGCCGGCGACAAGGCAGCGGCTGCTGAAATCCTGAAGGCATCGGGCAAGACGCTGGACATCATTGCGGACAAGAAGATCGTCCACAAGAACAAGGCAGCTCGTCATAAGAGCCGTCTGGCTGCTGCCATCAAGGCAATGGCCTGAGCGATTCGGGATCTTCCCGTTTCTGCTGAATGAAAAACCCGCTTCGGCGGGTTTTTTGTTGTCTGCGCGATAGAAACGCAAAAGCAGACGCAAAAGCAGACGCAAAAGCGGACACAAAAATGGACGCAAAAAAACCCGCCTCGGCGGGTTTTTTGTTGGCAGCGCAGGCGGTGCGCAAGTACGGCGCGCGGCGCTCAGCGGCCAGAGCCCTGCTGCGTGGCGTGATCGTGCGGCAGTTCGCACGCCTCGGTCACCACGAGGTCGTTGTCCTTGGCGAAATTCAGCACGAAGTTGAAAGCCATCGGCTCGATGTCTTTCAGACGCGAATCGAGCACCACCACCTTGAGATCGCCGATCATGGTCGGCCGCACATAGAGCGAGTAGCGCAGATAGGCGTTCGGGCCGCGCGCGTTGGCCGACGCTTTCGGGCCGAAGCTCGACATCACGCCCGCCAGACGCTCCGACCAGTCGCTCGGTCGAAACTTCTTCCCCTTGCTGGTAATGCCTTGAATGAAGTATTCGGTAGGAGCGTCGTCGGCCATGTAAGGGTCCTGTGTAACTGCGCGGCGCCGCGTACGTCGTGCGGCTGAAACAAGGGCACGAGCGCGCCGCCGTCCGCGCTGTTCGCGCTGCTTTCGCGGGTCTCCAGCCCCGGACGGTTCGCCCGATGGCCGCGCGCAAGGACAGTCCGATGGAAAGGGGAGCCGCCGACCGCGCATGACGACCCGTGCCGCGACTCGCATTCGCAAGACGCGTGGGACCCACGCACAGGCCGCTCCCGCGGGCCTTGCGTGATACGCCGAAAGCCCGCCGTCGTGCCTGAGAAATCGACAGGATTATAGCGCAGCAGCTCTTTTGACGCACCGCACACAAGGCCCTTGACACCGTGTCGCGGCGCTGCGGCGAACCGATGCGCCGCTCTCGTCGCCCGCCGGCCGGCCGTTTTGGGCGACTCGTCAAATTGCGCAAAATCCTTTATGCTGCATTGACTTACCACCAACCGCAGCGGCGTCGCCGGCCCAATCCTGCAGTTCGAGGCCGGATCGGGCGCCGTTTTCGTTTCATGACCTCCCGGACCATACGCCATTACCTCCAGTTCAAGGATTTCTCCCTTGACGATTATGAATATGTGCTGGAGCGCGCGCGCATCCTGAAGCGCAAGTTCAAGAACTACGAGACCTATCATCCGCTGCACGACCGCACGCTCGCGATGATCTTCGAGAAGAACTCCACGCGCACGCGTCTGTCCTTCGAAGCAGGCATCTTCCAGCTGGGCGGCCACGCCGTGTTCATGAACACGCGCGACACGCAGCTCGGTCGCGGCGAGCCGATCGAAGACTCGGCGCAGGTCATCTCGCGCATGGTCGACATCATCATGATCCGTACGTTCGGCCAGGACATCATCCGCCGCTTTGCCGAAAGCTCGCGCGTGCCGGTCATCAACGGTCTGACGAACGAATATCACCCCTGCCAGGTGCTGGCCGACATCTTCACGTTCTACGAGCTGCGCGGTCCGATCCGCGACAAGACCGTGGCGTGGGTCGGCGACGCCAACAACATGTTGTACACGTGGATCGAAGCCGCGGAAATCCTCGGCTTCAAGCTGCGCATTTCCACGCCGCCGGGCTATCAGCTCGATCCGGCACTCGTGGCGGCGGAAAGCAAGCCGTTCTTCGAAGTGTTCGACGACCCGAACGACGCCTGCACGGGCGCCGATCTGGTGACCACCGACGTGTGGACCAGCATGGGCTTCGAGGCCGAAAACGAAGTGCGCAAGAAAGCCTTCGCCGACTGGTGCGTGGACGCCGACATGATGGCCCGCGCCAACGCCGACGCCCTCTTCATGCACTGCCTGCCCGCGCACCGCGGCGAGGAAGTCAGCGCCGAAGTGATCGACGGCCCGCAGAGCGTGGTCTGGGACGAGGCGGAAAACCGCCTGCACGTCCAGAAGGCGCTGATGGAATTCCTGTTGCTCGGCCGCCTGAACCACTAAGCGCCGCTGCCGGTCTGCTGGCGCGCGCCGCAGCGAAAGCGCGGCGCGCGGCCCGTTTGGTGTCAAAATACTGTTTTCCGCGCGTCGGGGCCGCCGATGCGCACAGATCTCACCCGTTACGGATTCACCATGAGCGATATCAAGAAAGTCGTGCTCGCCTACTCCGGCGGCCTCGATACCTCCGTCATCCTGAAGTGGCTGCAGGATAACTACGACGCCGAAGTCGTCACGTTCACGGCCGACATCGGCCAGGGCGAGGAACTCGAGCCGGCGCGCAAGAAGGCGCTCCAACTGGGCATCAAGCAGGAAAACATCTTCATCGACGACCTCCGCGAAGAGTTCGTCCGTGATTTCGTGTTCCCGATGTTCCGCGCCAACGCGCTGTACGAAGGCGAATATCTGCTCGGCACCTCGATCGCACGTCCGCTGATCGCCAAGCGTCAGATCGAAATCGCCCGCGCGACCGGCGCGCAAGCCGTCTCGCACGGCGCGACCGGCAAGGGCAATGACCAGGTTCGCTTCGAACTCGGCTACTACGCGCTCGAACCGGGTATCAAGGTCATCGCGCCGTGGCGCGAATGGGATCTGCTGTCGCGCGAAAAGCTGCTCGCTTACGCCGAAAACGCCGGCATCCCCATCGACATGAAGCATCGTCAGGGCGGCGCGCCCTACTCGATGGACGCGAACCTGCTGCACATCTCGTTCGAAGGCCGTCACCTCGAAGATCCGAAGGCGGAAGCCGAGGAAGATATGTGGCGCTGGACGGTGTCGCCGGAACAGGCACCGGACGCGGCCGAATTCGTCGACATCGAGTACGAGCACGGCGACCCGGTCGCGATCAACGGCAAGCGCATGACGCCCGCCGAGATCCTCACGGAACTGAACCGCCTCGGCGGCAAGCACGGCATCGGCCGTCTGGATCTGGTCGAAAACCGCTACGTCGGCATGAAGTCGCGCGGCTGCTATGAAACGCCGGGCGGCACGATCATGCTCAAGGCGCACCGCGGCATCGAATCGATCACGCTCGACCGCGAAGTCGCGCACCTGAAGGACGACCTGCTCGCCCGCTACGCCTCGCTGGTCTACAACGGCTACTGGTGGGCGCCGGAGCGCCAGGCGCTGCAAGTGCTGATCGACCACACGCAGAAGAACGTCAACGGCTGGGTGCGCGTGAAGCTCTACAAGGGCAGCGTCTCGGTCGTCGCGCGCGACTCGAAGGACACGCTGTTCGACAAGACCATCGCGACCTTCGACGACGACGGCGGCGCCTACAACCAGGCCGACGCCGGCGGCTTCATCAAGCTGAACGCGCTGCGCATGCGCATCGCCGAAAACGCACGCCGTCAACGCGGCAAGTAAGCGGTTTCCGCTTCGCTCGCGTTAGTCGCGAGATTCGCGTCATGAAAAAACCGCCCTTCGGGGCGGTTTTTTTTCGTCCTTAACTCGCGCGTGCGAGCGCTTATTCCACGCTTATTCCACGCTCATTGCACCGTTTCACCAAGACGCCGCGCAAGCGATTTCAGCAGCGGCGCGACGCGTTCGCGAAACACCTCCGGTCCCATCGACGAGGCCGGCCCGCTGCAACTGAGCACCAGCCAGCGACGCTCGCGCGGCTCGCGAAACGGCACCGCGACGGCGTTGACGTCCTCGTGCCAGTCGCGAAACGAGTAGCAGACGCCTTCCTTGCCGAAGGTTTCGATCTCGCGCTTCGCGGCTTCCACCAGCGCCTCGCCCTCCGCGCCCGCGGCTTTTTCCAGCTCCGCGAACAACGCCGCGCGCACGTCGAGCGGCTGCACCGCGAGGTACGCGCGCCCCATCGAACTCGTCAGCATCGACAGCCGCGAGCCGGACGCGAGGCCGAGCGTCAGCGCCGTTTCGCTGCGGATGGTCTCCAGATAGATGACGTCGAGGCCGTCGCGGCAACCGAGCGACACCGCCGCGCCCACTTCCCGCGCGAACGCGCGCAGATGAGGCCGCGCAAGTTCGAGCGTGTCGGTGCCGGAAAGCAGCGCGAAGCCCAATGACAGCACACCCGCGTCGAGCGCATATTTGCCCAGCGACTCGTCGAAACGCAGATAGCCGAGCATGGTCAGCGTGTACGCAAGCCGGTTGACGGTGGCCTTGGGCAACCCCGTGCGTTCGACGAAATCGCGATTGCCGAGCAGCGTCTCGCCGGGCCGGAAGGCGCGCAGCAATTCGAGCCCGCGTGCGAGCGCCACGACGAACTTGCGCTCGTCGATCGGCCCCGACGCCAGCGTGGTCGCAAACGATGACGAGCTGTTCATTTCAGATGCAGACATAAGCGGGCTAGTGATACACTAAAGTCAATTTGCAAAACATTGTTCCGCTTAGCGGAACCGAAGTCAAGCGCAAATTACCCATTTCAAGGTTACGAGAGTAAGAAGGAGAGACACCATGGCCGCAAACGCCCAGTTCCATTGGGAAGATCCGCTGCTGCTCGACCAGCAGCTCACCGAAGACGAACGCATGGTGCACGACGCCGCGGCAGCCTACGCGCAGGACAAGCTCGCGCCGCGCGTGGTGGAAGCGTTCCGTCACGAAAAAACGGATGCCGCGATCTTCCGCGAGATGGGCGAAATCGGCCTGCTCGGCCCGACCATTCCGGAGCAATACGGCGGCCCGGGTCTCAACTACGTCGCCTACGGCCTGATCGCGCGCGAAGTCGAACGCATCGACTCGGGCTATCGCTCGATGATGTCGGTGCAATCGTCGCTCGTGATGGTGCCGATCCACGAATTCGGCACGGAAGCGCAGAAGCAGAAGTACCTGCCGAAGCTCGCGACCGGCGAATGGATCGGCTGCTTCGGTCTGACCGAGCCGAACCACGGTTCCGATCCGGGCAGCATGGTCACGCGCGCGAAGAAGGTCAACGGCGGCTACTCGCTCTCGGGCGCGAAGATGTGGATCACGAATTCGCCGATCGCCGACGTGTTCGTGGTCTGGGCCAAGCTCGAGGAAGACGGCAAGGACGACATCCGCGGCTTCATTCTGGAGAAAGGCTGGAAGGGTCTCTCGGCGCCCGCGATCCACGGCAAGGTGGGCCTGCGCGCCTCGATCACCGGCGAAATCGTGCTCGACGAAGTGTTCGTGCCGGAAGAGAACATCATGCCGGGCGTGAAGGGCCTGCGCGGACCGTTCACCTGCCTGAACTCGGCTCGCTACGGCATCGCCTGGGGCGCGCTGGGCGCGGCGGAGTCGTGCTGGCACACGGCGCGTCAGTACGTGCTCGACCGCAAGCAGTTCGGCCGCCCGCTCGCCGCGAACCAGCTGATCCAGAAAAAGCTCGCCGACATGCAGACGGAAATCACGCTCGGCCTGCAAGGCTGCCTGCGTCTCGGTCGCATGAAGGACGAAGGCACGGCGGCGGTCGAGATCACGTCGATCATGAAGCGCAACTCGTGCGGCAAGTCGCTCGACATCGCACGTCTCGCGCGCGACATGCTCGGCGGCAACGGCATCTCGGACGAGTTCGGCGTAGCGCGTCACCTCGTGAACCTCGAAGTCGTGAACACGTACGAGGGCACGCACGACATCCACGCGCTGATTCTCGGCCGCGCGCAGACGGGCATCCAGGCGTTTTTCTAAACGCCGCTTCGAACCCGGCGCGCACTGAATGGCGCGCATAAAAAAACGCCGCACGGTCATCAGACGTGCGGCGTTTTTCGTTGGCGGCGATGCGGCCGCCGCGCTTACTTGTTCGGCTGCGGCGTGAGACGCAGATACGGACGCAGCGCCTTGTAGCCCTTCGGAAATTTCTGCTTGATGACTTCCTCGTCCTTCAGCGACGGCACGATCACCACGTCGTCGCCCTGCTTCCAGTTGCCGGGCGTGGCGACCTGATAGTTGTCCGTGAGCTGAAGCGAGTCGATCACGCGCAGGATTTCGTCGAAGTTGCGACCCGTACTCGCCGGATAGGTGATGATGAGGCGCACTTTCTTCTTCGGATCGATCACGAACAGCGAGCGCACCGTGAGCGTTTCGTTCGCGTTCGGATGGATCATGTCGTAGAGCGTGGAGACCGTGCGGTCGCCGTCCGCGAGGATCGGGAAACCGACGCTGGCCGCCTGGGTCTCGTTGATGTCCTTGATCCACTCCTTGTGCGATTCGGCGCTATCGACCGACAGCGCGATCGTCTTCACATTGCGCTTCTCGAACTCGTCCTTGAGCTTCGCCGTCAGGCCAAGCTCGGTCGTGCACACCGGCGTGAAATCGGCCGGATGCGAGAACAGCACGCCCCAGCTGTCGCCGAGCCAATCGTGAAACTTGATGCGACCTACGCTCGAATCCTGCTCGAAGTCGGGTGCGATATCGCCAAGACGTAGACTCATGGTGCGGTTTCCTTTGAACATGGTGAGGCGGCGCGAGGCTCGAACCGCCAGGTTGATCAAGAGATTTCGAGACATTCAAGCATACAGGGCGATGTCGCGCGCCCGAACGAACATCGGGTCAGACTGGTATGAGTTTTTGTAATTTTGAGCCGAGTGAGGGAAACTTTACGTGCCAGATCAGATCCATGATCATTCGTCATCTACGTTTCGTGTGCATCAAGCGCGACGCGAATGCACCGCAGGCGCAGGCCGATCGGCCTGCCGTCAGCTATTCGGAGAGCCTTCACAGGGTCTTTTCGGTGTGTTCGCAGGAACGAATCGTGCGAATCCGGGCGTCGTGGCGGCGCGTCACGCTTGCCAGCGCCCGTATCTTTGTTACGATTCACGCGTAATGTGACACGATGGGAGCCAGTCAATGTCAGAAGTCAATAAGGAGAGGCTGATGTCCGATATCAAAACCGTCCTCGCGGATGCCGAGGACCTGCTCAAGCAAGCGGCGAGCGCCACCGGCGAACGCGCTTCGGAGCTGCGCGAAACGGCCCTCTCGCGCCTGAAACAGGCCAAGGAAAAAGCGGCCGACGTTCAGGTCGTGGTGGTCGAGAAAGGCAAGAAGGCGGCACGCGCCACCGACGATTACGTCCACGAACATCCGTGGACGTCGATCGGCATCGCCGCAGGTGTGGGCGTGCTGGTCGGTTTGTTGATCAACCGCAAGTAAGAACAACGAACACGGCACGGTCACGCGGGTTGCCCGCGCGCAGTGGCCAGCAAGCGGCCTAAAAGGCTGCATCCCAGCCGTCCGGACATGGTTCCGGCGCGCGGCGGATGCGAACCCGACGGCCTCTCGCTCTGGTCCACGCTCGCACGGCTCGACGCCCGCAGCGATATTGTCGCGACCGCGCCAGCGCTTCTCGCGCATTCGTTAGCCGGCAGGCCGGTGCAGTGCACCGGCCTGTCTTTTCTGGGCGCAATCTTTGCGTCACACCGGTTGCGTAGCCGTCTGGCCGACAGTCGGCGCGCCGCCGCCCCAGTCAGCGGCGTACGTCCCTACGCCGGAGCACCCGCCCTCGCCATGACAGACACTCATTCGCAGCGACACGAACATGGACCGGTGCGCCGTCTTCTCGGCTCCGCGTTCGCGATCATCCAGACGCGGCTCGAGCTGATCGGCATCGAGCTGGCCGAAGAAAAGGAGCGCCTGCTCGGCGTGCTGTTCCTCGGGCTGGCCGCGATGATGCTCGCCACCATGGCGCTGATCGCCCTGACCGCGCTGATCGCCATCGCGTTCTGGGACACCTGGCGCTGGCAGGCGCTGGCCGGCATCACGCTCGTGTATGCGCTCGCGGCACTCGTCTGTGCGCTCAAGGCGCGTCAGGGACTTCGCACCGCGCCGATGGTGTTCCAGGCGACGCTCGAAGAATTCGAGAAGGACCGCGAAATCCTTCGCAAACCGTAAATTCACGTTTGCCTGCGCTCGTTCGCGTACGTTCGAGTTCGTCCACTACCCGCCGCAAATCGAAGCCGCAAATCGAAGCCATGAGCCAATCTCGACCGGATAACGCCTTTCGCCCCTCGCGCGCACGTGGCCGCGACCTGTCCACGCCGCAATTGCGTGCGCTGCGCAAAGAACTGCTGATCGTGCGCGCCAGCGTCGAGCGCGCCGAGATGGCCGAATCGCTCGTCGAACTGCGCGAAACCGTCACGCACTTCAGCTGGCTGCGCTTTCTCGTGCCGGGCTTTGCCGGATCCAGCGGCGGCGCAAGCGCCGCCGGTCTGGGCGCCGGGATCGGCGGACTGCTCAAGCAGTATCCGCTGCTGAGTTCGCTCGCCTCGCTCGTGCTCGCCAAACCGCTGCGCGAAAGCGTGGCCTCGGCCGCCCGCCCTGTGGTCAAGTGGGGCGGCCTCGCCTTCACGGCGTGGGAAGCCTGGCGCATCTGGCAGCAAGTGCGCCGTCAGCGTGGCGCACCGCAAGGCGGTTCGCGCCGCTACGCCTCTGAAGAAGACGATCTGACGGGCTGACGCCCAACTCAGGTCTACGCGCCACCGGCGCGCGTTCTGCGCGCTCATCGATCCCTCCAGCAGTCCCGCACCACGGCCGCACTCGCGTCCGCCCCGGCGACGCGATTGCCGCGCGACCCGGTCGCATCCAGCAGGAACGTTCCACACGCGTCGTCGTGCATCGGCCCGCTCTCAACCGGCGCGGCCGCAATGGCGTAAGCGCCGGTCGACTCGTCGGCGGGCAAGAGCTTGAGCCGATAGACGGCGCGCCCCACAGGCGGCGCCTGATCCATGCCCGCAGGCAGCGCGGCCACCGACGGACTCTGTGCATCGACGAACTGCGCAGCGCGATAGAGCGCTGCCGCGGCGTCGATCCGATGCCCGCGCGCGATCTGGTTGCGCCAGCCCGGCACCGCGAACGCCGCGACAATCGCCGCGGCGGCAAGCGCGATCATCATTTCGAGCAATGTGAACGCGCGACCGTTGCGTGTCATCCTCCCTCCTCTTTCTGCGTCCTCAGAATGGCCGCGTCACGACGCGCCGCCAATGTTGTTCGACTCGCGTGCCATCGAACACGACCTGCATCTGCAACCAGCTCTGTGCGTTCTCGGTGGCACCGTAGCCGCGCGCCGTGACGAGATACGCGCGCGCCTCGGGCCGCGTGGCGGCGCGCCACGGTTCGACGAGGCATTGCGGCGGCCGCACCGACCCTGGCCATGACGCAATGGGTGTGGCCGCTTGCAACGCGAAGGTGTCGCTGCGCTTCCAGCCAGTAGGCTCGCCCGATTGCGCAGGCGTCGCGGGCGCGGTAGCCGTGCCGTCGATCAGCGTTCGCGTGCAGGCGATGAGCGCGGCATCGGCGGCATGAAACGCCTGCAGATGGTCGGCCATGCCCGCCGCGCTGCGCGCCTCGAACAGCGACGACTCGAACCACGCCGCCGACGTGACGAGCATCGTCGACACGATCACGAGGACGATGGGAAGCGCCACACCACGCTCGCGCACAGAGCGAGAGCGCCTGACGCGCCCGCTTGCGTCGCGCATCATGAAGACGATGCCGGGAGCCCGTTGCGCACATTGCGCACGGCCACGTGACGCCAGAACGCCTGGCGCGCGCGCCCGTCAGTGGCGATGACGCTTGCGCCGTCGCAATCGACATAGCGCGAGCGACGCGCCAACGGCGCGCCACGCACGAGCACGCACAGATCGACCGCGATCACCGAAGCCCATTGGTCGCGCGCAAGCGCCGAGGCGTCGAGCGCCTGCGCCGCGCCCGCGAGCCAGTAGCGCAGCCGCAGACGTTCGACGCCCTCCACCAACGGCTGCGCAGTGCCAACCTTCCCGGAGCCTTCGCAGTAAAGCTCGGGCTCGCCCGTCGAAGTGCTGGCCTTTGCGTGAAAGCGGTTGAGCACTTCGCTGCCGTTGGCGCCGACGGCCTGCCCGAGGCAGTCGGTGACCTGCCCGTTCGCCGACAGCCAGGTGGATTCGCCGTCGCCCCGGTAGCGCAGCGCGAGTCCGTCCGAGCGATTGGATAGCGCTTCGCAGGACGGATTGGCGTCCGTGCCCGTGACCCTTCCGCCTGCGCAGCCGAACAGCGGCGGCCCGGCGAGCCCGCCTGATTCATCGGCGGAAACGAAGCCCGCCATCTGAATCTGCTCGCCGATCAGCATGAGCGCGTTCACACCCGCTTCGTGGATGCGCGCGGCGTCGGTGCTCCACGCGAATGCCTGGCGCTGCGAACGATACGCGGCCAGCGCGCCCGCCATCACGACGAGACTCAACGCGACCGCAATCGTGAATTCGAGCAGCGTGTGGCCGCTCGTCATCCGCCTGTGCGTGAACCGGATCGCGCGCTTCATTTCGCGAACGCCAGCGAGAGACAGGCGCGCGGCGCTTGCACGCCAACGCTGCCCTCGCATCCCGCAGCGGCCTGTTGCGAATCGGGCGCGGACTCGTCGCGCTGTGCTGCCCACGTGAGCGTCGCCAGCGATGCCGCGCCGCCAACGCTCGTCACCGTGACGCGTGCCTCGGGCAACAGCGTGTACGCCCGCGACTTCCAGAGGTCGGACGCAGGCGCGCCAGTCTGCGCCGCTTCGGCGAGCGCATCGGCCAGAAACGCCGCGCGCGTGCGCGCCGCCGACGCCGCC